>SCUH01000255.1 GCA_004298295.1 Betaproteobacteria bacterium
GATCGCCGCTGCTGCGGCCGTGCCGCCCGCACCCATTGTCAGCAGGAAATTGCGCCGGGAAAGGCGCGGTGTACGCTCGCTCATGTCGGCCTCCTCGTTTTAGTCATGGCGCGCCACCGAGTCGCTCGCGCGCCTGCCCCCACATCACTAACACAAGTTGCAAAGCTGGAGAATGTTAGTCCATATCAAATGCGGTGTGCTCAAGTTCGAAGAAGGTTTTTGCGAATCGTGCGGCGGCCGCGTAGAAGCGTGCGTTCGGGTGGCTGGATATTGCATCGCACAAACCACTCGCGGCCGGCCAGAGAAAACTCTCGAACAGTTTTCGCTGCGCCGCCGCATCGTCCCGCAGGATCAGGTGGCGCATCACCTCGCAAAGCGCGGCAATGTGGTCTTCCGGCTCGTGCACGGACTGCTTGCGCGCCAGGCCCTGGGCATCGAGAAATTCCCTGATTTCCACCAAGGGGTTGTCGAGCGCGCTCGCCAGCGTGTAGGCCGCGGTGTACGGCGTCACCTCGGCGCGGCCGGTGCCTATGAACAGCGATTCGTATTCCTCACGCACCGTGTCCGGATCGGCGTCCGCCGCCCGGCGCGCCAGCTCAAGCCACGGCCCGGCCAGCGCAGAGACTTCCCCGGCGGCATCGGTCCGATGCATCCCCGCGAGCGCCTGCAGCAGCGCGCCCTCCGGCGGTGCGTAGAACAGCTGCGCCAACAGCGCGTAGAGGTCGGCCCGCGCCAGATCCTCCGGCGCCACGTCCGGCGCGGTCATCGCTTGGCGGGGAAATCGAAAATCGACGCTTCGCTCTTCGATTCCATCAGGTCGACGACGCGACAGTCGCCGCACATCTGCAGGCGCTTGAGCCCGGTGCCGACGAACATGGGATGGCCGCCGATCTTGGCGAGCATCGCCTCGACCATCGGCTTGGTGCCGAAGGGCTTGCCGCAGCGCACGCAATGGAACGGCTCGGCTTCGTTCAGCGTCACCGCGTCGCGCGCCTGCGCCGTGAGCAGCAGCCGCGGCACCAAGCGGATCGCGTCCTCGGGGCAGGTCTTGGCGCACAGGCCGCATTGCACGCAGTTGCGCTCGACGATGCGCAGGCGCGGGACCTCCGGCGAGTCGAGCAGCGCCGACTCCGGACAGGCGCCGATGCACGCCTTGCACAGCGTGCACTTCGCCTTGTCCACGGCGAGCGTGCCGAACGGCGCGCCGCCGGGCAGTTCGATCAGGTCCCTGGGTGCCGGTGCCTGTTTCAGCAGGTGGTCGAGCTCGAAATCGAGCGAGCTGCGCTTCTGCGGCGACAGATTGAACACCGCGGCCGCCGCGGGTTGCGTCGCCGCGGGCCAGCTCCATAGACTCCGCTCGAGGTCCTCGGCATCGAGCAGCCGGCAGCGCTCGCCCGCGTAGCCGAGCGCATCGAGCACGGTGTTCGCGAGCCGTATCTGCTCGCGCAAGGCCTGCAGGTATTCCTCCGCCACGCCCGACTCGGCTGCGATCGCCACCTGTGCCGCGCCGTAGCTCATCGCGCCGAGCAGGAGATCCAGCCCCACGGAGGCCACGTGGTGGCATTCGATCGGGATCACCCGGGCCGGCAGGCCCTTGCCGCGGCGGCCGAGCGCGAGCACTGCGCCGCGCCCGCTCTCGGCGTCATGGAACAGCACGCAGGCATCCTTCCCGCCGGCGTCGCGATAGGTGTGCAGGAGCGTTTTCAGTCGCGCGCCGATTTCCGGCACCCCCGGATACGCATAGCTCAACGCGCCCGACGGGCACACCGTGCTGCAACCGCCACAGCCGGTGCAAAGGTGCGGCTCCACCCTGACGTGGTCGCCGTCGGCGGCGATCGCCGACGTGGAGCAGACATCGAGACAGCGGCTGCAGCCGGTGACGCCGGAACGCGCGTGCGCGCAGATGCGCTCCTGGTACTGCACGAAGCGCGGTTTTTCGAATTCGCCCACCAGCGCCGCCAGCTTCTGCGCCGCGAGCGCCTGCTCGAGCGGATCGGCGCCCGGCGCGAGATAGCCCTGCGGCAGACCGTGGCGCCGGATCGCCGGCGCGCGTTGCAGGTCGAGCACCAGGTCGAACGGCTCCCGCCTCGGCTGCGCGGCGCGCGCGAAATCGATCGCGCCGATCGCGCCGCAGGCCGTGACACAGGCGCGGTGCGCCTTGCACTTGTCGAGATCGATCTGATAGGTGAAGTCGATCGCCTGCTCCGGACAGACCCGGATGCAGGCATTGCAGCGCGTGCACAACTCGAGGTCGATCGGATTGTCCTGGCGCCACTCGACCTCGAACGCCCCGAGCCAGCCGGAAACGCCGAGCACGCGGCCGGACCACACCGGGTAGCTGCGCGCCGCGGGCAGCTCGCCGCGATTCGCCGTGGTCAGCAGCACGTTCACCTCGAGCGCGCCCGCAAGCCGTTCGGCCCAGTCGATCGCGACTTCGGAGGGTCCGATGACCAGGAGCTGCCCGCCCGATTGGTATTCGACCGCGGCCACCGGTTCGGGTTCGGGCAGCGCGGCCGCGGCCAGCAGGGCGGCGATCTTGGGTGTTGCGGCCGCGCCTTCGGCCGACCAACCCGCCAGTTCGCGGATATTGGCAAACGCAAGCCGCGCCTTGGAGTCCGCGGCTTCGGCCAGCTCGCCGAACAGCGGCGCCTCCTGCGTGCACGCCACGATCACGTCCGGATCGGCCAGCGCCGCCTGGTATCCGCCCGCCTGCTTGCGGCAGAGCTCGGTGTGGATGGTGAGCGGCTCGCCGCTGCGCAATGCGCTGGAAAGGCGCGTGGCGTCGAGCGGGATCGTGCCGTTGCAGTTGCAGAGCTTAAGCGTCTTGCCGGCCAGCGACATCCTTGGAATCCGTGGGGACTTCGGGTTGCGCTTCGGCCGCCGTCTGCGCTGCGCCTTCGGGCTCGTCGAAGAGAAGTTTGCGGGCCTGGTTGAGCGATTTCAGCATCTCGGCCGGGATCGCCTCGCCGACGGTGTAATCCTCGGAATAGGCTTCGTACGGATCGGGCACGTTGAAGCGCGCATCGGCGAACAGATGCTTCAACGCCGCGCGCCGCGTGGACGCGTCGACGCGGGGATCCATGAAGGGCCGAAAATCGGATTCCGGCGTGAGTTCCTCGACGCTCGGCAAGGGCGCCGGCGCATCGGTTTCGCCCGCTGCCGGCGCGGGCGGCGCCGCCTCGGGCGGCGCGGCCCGCGGCGCTTCGCGCGCCTGCGTCTTGCGGCGCGACCAGCGCGTGAGGAAACGTTCCGGCTCGTCGCTCACTGCGCGGCGCGGTCCTTCGGATGCATGAACGAACGCGGCTTGATCCGCTTCCTCGGCTCGGGGCGGTAGTTCCGTTCGACGAATTCGCCCACCCAGCCGAAAATCTCGGGCGGCATCGCCACGCCGTCCACCGAATGGCCGCCGTCGAGCCAGCGGCCGCCTTCGTTGTAGCTCGCCGTCACTTCGAGCGGCACCCCGCGCTCGCCGTCCATGCGCCAGAGCACGAAGACGCGCGGGCTGCCGGAGGAGACATTGAGGTAATAGCCTTCAGCCTCGTCGCGGTGCAGGAGCAGCGAAAAGCCGGGGTGCAGCCATTGCTGCACGCCGTCGCGGTCGACCAGCAGGCTGGGCTCGCCGCCGCCGACGTGGCCGGGCAATACGCTGCGCGGCTCCCAGATCTCCGACTGCCAGCGGTTCGACGAGTCGCGCCGCTGCATCACCACGGCGAGCGGAAAACTCGGTTTCTGCATCCGACAACTATACCCTCTGCTATGATTTTGCGGAGAACAGCACCATGTCCGAAAAGGTTATTCCGATCCGCGTCGAGCGCGGCGAGCCGCCCGCGGCGCCCGCCTGGAACGGCGCGCCGCCGCGCGACGCGCTGGCGCGCCCGCTGCGCGACCTGCGCATCTCGGTGACGGATCGGTGCAACTTCCGCTGCGTCTACTGCATGCCGCGCGAGGCGTTCGGCCCGGATCATCCTTTCCTGCCGCACGCCGCGATCCTCAGCTTCGAGGAGATCCTGCGCGTGGCGCGCATCTTCGTCGGCCTGGGCGTGAAGAAGATCCGCCTCACCGGGGGCGAGCCGCTGGTGCGCAAGGACCTGCACAAGCTGGTGGCGCTTCTCGCGCCGCTGGGCGCGGATCTGACGCTGACCACCAACGGCTCGGCACTCGCGCGGCAGGCGCGCAGGCTGAAGGATGCCGGCCTGCAGCGCGTCACGGTGAGCCTGGATTCGCTCGACGACGCCACGTTCCGCCGCATGAACGACGCCGACGTTGCGGTCGCCACGGTGCTCGAGGGCATCGACGCGGCCGCCGCCGCCGGGCTCGCGCCGCTGAAGATCAACATGGTGGTGAAGCGCGGCATGAACGACCACCAGATCGTCGACATGGCGCGCCACTGGCGCGGCAGCCCCCACATCGTGCGCTTCATCGAGTACATGGACGTCGGTTCCACGAACGGCTGGCGCATGGACGACGTCGTGCCTTCGGCCGAAGTCGTGCGGCGCATCGGCGAGCGGTTTGCGCTGGAAGCGGCGGACCCGCATTACACGGGGGAGGTCGCGGAACGCTGGCGCTACCGCGACGGCGCCGGCGAGATCGGCGTGATTTCGTCCGTGACGCAGGCCTTCTGCCGCGACTGCAACCGCATCCGGCTCTCGACCGAAGGCGTGCTGTTCACCTGCCTTTTCGGCACCGCGGGCCACGACCTCAAGGCGCTGCTGCGCGGCGGCGGCTCCGACGACGAGCTGCGCAACCGCATCGCCGCCGTCTGGAACGCACGTACCGACCGTTATTCGGAAATCCGCACCGCGGAGACCGCTCGCCTGCGCAAGGTCGAGATGTCCTACATCGGTGGCTGAGCGCATTCGCCCTGTCCTCACCGACGCCGCGCGACCGGCGACGTTCGCAGTCGAGGCGATCAACGAGCGCGGCGAGATGGTGCCGACCTCGATCGCGGGCGAACATCCGCTCACGCTCTACCTCGACAAGCGCGAGATCGTCACCCTCATGACGCTCGGCCACGCGCCCGAGGCGCTGGTGCTGGGATACCTGCGCAACCAGCGGCTGGTCGGCTCGGTCGACGACATCGCCGCGGTGCAGGTCGACTGGGACACCGATTCGGCGGCGGTCACGACGCGCCGGCGCTCGACGCGCGGCCTGAAGCAGAAGATGGCGAAACGCACCGTGACCTCGGGCTGCGGCCAGGGCACGATGTTCGGCGGCCTGATGGAGGAAATCGAAAAGCTGCGGCTGCGCGAGGACGTGCGCCTTTCGGACGCGCAGCTGTTCGACCTGATCGAGAAGGTGCGCCGCCACGAGACCATCTACAAGCAGGCCGGCGCGGTGCACGGCTGCGCGCTCGCGCGCACCGCGGGCCCGGCGGCGGCGGAAATCCTG
>SCUH01000256.1 GCA_004298295.1 Betaproteobacteria bacterium
GGTCAGCGCGGCCGGGGGAGACAAACCGCACAGCCTTGCCGCGCCGGCGGTGGCAAGAATTTCACCGGGCGATTTCCACCCCGAATTGATGTCGAGCAAGGAATTTTTTCACTTTCGAGCCTCGAATCTACGCGGGGGATCCATGTTCGGAGTTCGATGCCGCAATCCCGCGGCAGGGGGATCGCTCACTTTTAGAAAAGGAAATTTCAACATGAATGCGCGAGTGACGATAGGGCAATTGGGTGCGGGCCTGCCTGCGAATCTGTTCACGCCGGCCCTGGCGCGGTACGAGGAACGCCTGCCGTTCACGGTGCGGGTGGCGACGAGCGAGCAGCAGCTGAGCAAGGCCGTCGCCCTGCGGCACCGGGCCTACGGCCGCCACGTCCCGGCGCTGGGCGAGCTGCTGCGCCAGCCGGAGGCGAAGGACAGCGAACCAGGCTGCGTGGTGCTGGTGGCAGAGTCGAAACTGGACGGAGAGCCTGTCGGCACGATGCGCATCCAGACCAACCGCTTCGCGCCTCTGGCGATCGAGGCTTCGGTGTCGCTGCCGACGTCATTCGCCGGCTGCAGTCTGGCAGAGGCAACGCGCCTGGGGGTGACGGTGGGCCGCGTCGGCCGCGTCGTGAAGACGATGCTGTTCAAGGCGCTCTACCTGTATTGCGTCGAGCAGGGTATCGAATGGATGGTGATCGGAGCCCGCGCGCCGCTCGACCGCATGTACGAGGGATTGCTGTTCACCGACGTCTTCCCCGGCCAGCCGTACTTCCCGCTCAAGCACGCCAACAACATGCCGCACCGCATCCTGGCGCTCGAAATCGACACTGCGGATGCGCGCTGGCGCGCGGCGCGACATCCGATGTACGATCTGTACATAAATACGCGCCATCCTGACATCGACATCCGGGAGACGGGCTTCAGGTTCGGGTTCGGGATGAAACAGGCGCGAGTTGCGGCGGGGATCGCTGCCTAGCGCGGAAACCGGGCAGGGCGTCCTACGCCGGCGGAGACCAGATGTCGCCTCCATCGGCATCGGCGATTGCGCGACGGTACGGGTTCGGCTCCATCATCGATGCGCTGATCTACGCGCTGTCGGTGTATGGCGTGCCGCTGCTCATCGGCGTGATGATGCTCGTCGCCGCAATGGCCTGGGACCGCCAGTTCGATACCGGCAACTACCAGCGGCTGTCGCTGGCCGTCATCGAGGATCGCGGCGCTGCGCTCGGGCCGGCGCAGGCCGCGGAACGGCTGCGACAGGTGCCGCCGGTGACGCACCATGACACCGAGCTGACGGAAGCTCCGTTCTGGTTCGCGTTCGCCGCGGCTGCGGCCGACGGCGATGTCGAATTGCCGTCACGGCATGCGGTTCAGATCGAGTGCTGGAACGCGACGTCCCTGGAGCCCCTGGGGCGCGGCGATCGATCGGGCACCTCCGGCGCCATCCGCGCCGTGAAGGCGGGCTTCGCCATCCGGCTGCGGCAGCTGGACGCGCCCCTGCAGGTACTTTGCCGCGGCAGTTTCTCCGGACCGGCGCGCATCACGGCGCTGCAGTGGCCGGGCACGCAGCTCGGCGTCTCGGTGCTGGAGTTCCATCGCAACGCCGGCCTGCTCGAGGGCGGCCTCGCCGTGCTGTCGATCTTCGTCCTCGTCGCCGCGTTCATCAACCGGGACTGGCAGTACGTGCTGTTTGCGGCGTGGCTGGTGGCGAGCCTGCGCCTCGGCGCCATCTCCGCGGGCTGGGACCTGCAGTGGTTCGGACGCAACATTCCGCCGGAATGGATCTTCGTCGTACGCAAGCTCACCATCGCGGTCTATGTCATGCTGACCTATGCGCTGTTCGCGCGATTGTTGCGCGACGATCTCAGGCGCATCGGTGCCGGCTGGCCGCTGACGCTGGCGCGCTGGTGTGTGGTGGTGCTGGCGGCGGCCTGCGCGCTGCCGTTCGCGCGCTTCCTTCCGGTGCTGTGGCTCACGGCGGGCGCGGGGACGCTCGTGCTGGCCTACTACCTGCTGCGCATCGTGCTGCTGACGCGTTCCCGGGTGGCGATGTGGTACGCCGCGTCGCTGGGCGTCGTCATGTTCGCGGGTTTCTACGAGGTGATTGCGGCCGCGCTCGGCATCAAGGAACTGATCGGCACCCTGAACCACGTTACTGCGGCGCTGTCCTCGAGCCTGCTGGCGGCCTTCGCCATTGCCGAGCGGATGCGTGTCGAGCACGCGGAGCGCGTACGCGCCGAAACCGCGCTGAAGACCACCTACGACGCGCTCCCGATCGGGCTGTTCACGCTCGCGCGCGATGGTTCGTTCGAGCGTTTCAACCCGGCACTCGCCGCGATGCTGGGAATCGAGCCCCGGGCCGGAGAGCGGCACTACTGGCGTGACCACTTCGAGGCCGGCTCGTGGCACTGGCTGCGCGACCGCTGGCTGCTGCGCCGGGGCGGCGAGCTCGAGATCAGCGCCCCCTGGCCGGGCGGTGAAACGCGCTGGTTCCACGTCCGGATGGCGCCGGCGGGGGAGACGATCGAAGGTTCGCTGCAGGACATCACCAGCCGCCACGAAGCCACCGAGAAGCTGAAATTCCTGGCCGAGAACGACCCGCTCACCGGCGTGCTCAACCGCCGCGGGATCGAAAAGATCATCGAGGACGCGACGCAGCACGCGGCCGAGGGCAAGCCGCTGGCGGTGGCGTACCTCGACCTCGATCGTTTCAAGCTCATCAACGACCTGTTCGGCCATGTGGCCGGCGACGAAGTCCTGCGGCAGGTGTGCCGGCGCATCGAGGCCGTGCTCGGGGAAGGCAATACCCTGGGGCGAATCGGCGGCGACGAATTCATCATCGTGTTTCGCGATGCCGCGATCTACTCCGCAGCCGCCATCTGCCGCGGCATCGTCGAGGCCATCGACGCGACGCCCTTCCATGCGGGCGACAAGGCGTTCCAGGTCAAGGCTTCGATCGGCCTGGTCGAGGTCGCCGACCGGCTTCCGGTGAAGGATGCGATCGCGGTGGCCGACCGCGCCTGCCGCGCCGCCAAGGCCGGCGGGCACGACGGGCTCGTGGTCTACGACCGCGGCGCGAGCGTGTTCCGCGAGTGGGCGGAGGAGCGCAAGCTGGTCGAGCGCCTCGGCTCGGGCACGGCCCCCGAGGGCCTGTTCCTCATGATGCAGCCGATCATGTCGCTGCGCGCGCCGTACGGCTCGCTCAACTTCGAAGTGCTGGTGCGCATGCGCGAGCCCGACGGCACGATCACGTCCGGCGGCGTGATCGTCGCGACCGCGGAGAACAACGGCCGCGCCTCGGTCATCGACCGCTGGGTGCTCGCGAACACGCTCGCCTGGCTCGACGGCCACCACGCTGCGCTCGCGGCGACGCACTTCGTCACCATGAACCTGTCGGGCGCCTCGCTGAACGACGAGCGCTTCATCCAGGACGCATTCGCGATGCTCGCCGGTTCGCCGCGCGCCGCCGACCGGCTGTGCATCGAGATCACCGAGGGGGTCGCGCTGCACGACCTCGACAACACCCGCCGCTTCATCGACGGCGTGCGCAGGTACGGCGCCAAGGTGGCGCTCGACGATTTCGGCGCCGGCTACACCTCGTTTTCCTACCTGCGCGAGCTGCCCGCCGATGCGCTCAAGATCGACGGCAGCCTGATCGTCAACGTCAACGCCCATCCGGCCAATCTGGCGATCGTCGAAGCGATCGTCGAGCTGGCGCGCAATCTCGGCATGAAATCGATCGCCGAGTGGGCCGAGGACTGCGCCACGGTGGAGTCGCTTGCCGAGGTGGGGGTCGACTACGTGCAGGGTTTTGCCATCGCGCACGCGCAAAACCCGGAAGCCGTGCTCGCGGCGCAGAGCTCGGCGAGCTTCATTACCGACGAGAAAGTGCTGCGTTACGTGCGCGATACGCTCGCGGCAACGGGCCCCCAGGCCGCGCACAATCCGTTCCGCCGGCGACGCCCGGCGGAAATGCACTGACGGCGGCTGCGCGCGACGCTGGTGGCAGCGCTCGCCTAGTCAGGACCTGGCCCAGGAATCCCTCAGGGTCACGGTGCGATTGAATCCGCCCAGAGCGGGATCCGGTTTGAAATAACCATGGCGCTCGAACTGGACGGGTTGCAGCGCCTTCGCGGCGCGCAGCTCCGGTTCCAGTCGTGCCGTGACCACCCGTTTCGATTGCGGATTGAGTTCGAGCCGGAAATCGCGCTCGCCGGCGCCCGGATTCGGCACTTGGAACAGCCGATCGTAAAGCCGCACCTCCGCGGCGTGAGCGTGCTTCGCGCTCACCCAGTGGATATTTCCCTTCACCTTGTACGCATCCGCTCCCGCCGTCCCTGATCGGGAGTCCTCGAAGACCCTGCAGCGAACGGTATCCGTCGCGCTGTCGTAGCCGGTGCACTCCACGACGTAGGCGTAGCGCAGCCGCACTTTGTTCCCCGGATAGAGGCGGAAATAGCCCTTCGGCGGCGTCGCCGTGAAATCCTCGCGCTCGATCCACAGCTCGCGCGAAAACGGCACCGGCCGCTTCCCCCAGTCCGCCTTCTGCGGGTGGTTGGGGACGTCGCAGAACTCCTCCCGGCCTTCGGCATAGTTCTCGATCACCAGCCGGACCGGATCGAGCACCGCCATGCGCCGCGGCGCGACCTCGTTCAGGTGCTCGCGCATGCAATCCTCGAGGACGGCGAAATCGATCAGCTGGTTCGCCTTCGAGACGCCGACGCGTTCCGCGAAGCGGCGAAAGCCCTCCGGCGTATAGCCGCGGCGGCGCGCGCCCATCAGCGTCGGCATGCGCGGATCGTCCCAGCCGTCGACGTGGCCCTCCTGCACCAGCTGCACCAGCTTGCGCTTCGACAGCACGACGTAGGTCAGGTTG
>SCUH01000257.1 GCA_004298295.1 Betaproteobacteria bacterium
AAGGCGTGGTGGTTGTTGTGCAGCTCCTCGCCGCCGATCAGGATGCCCCAGGGCGACATGTTGCGGCTCGCATCCGGCAGCGGGGTCTCCCAGTTGCGGTAGCCCCAGAAATGGCCGATACCGTTGATCACGCCGGCCGCCCAGAACGGGATCCACACGATCTGCGCGAGCACGATCAGCAGACCCGGCACCAGGCCGAACAGGGCGATATCGACCGCGCCCATGAGGAACAGACCGTAGATCGCGTGCCTCGAATAGACGTTGCGCTCGACCCAGTCGTCCGGTGTGCCGTGACCGTAGCGCGCCATCGTTTCGCCGAAGTGGCTTTCTTTCACGTACAGGAACACGCCCAGCCACAGCACGCGGTTGATGCCATGGATCTGCGGGCTGTGCGGGTCCTCCGCGGTCTCGCACTTGGCGTGGTGCTTGCGATGGATCGCGGCCCATTCCTTGGTCACCATCCCGGTCGTGAGCCACAGCCAGAAGCGAAAGAAGTGCGACACCACCGGGTGCAGCTCGAGCGCACGATGCGCCTGGCAGCGGTGCAGGTAGATGGTGACCGCAGCAATGGTGACGTGGGTGAGGCCGAGCGCCACCAGCACGTAGCCCCACCAGGGAAGGTCGAACAGACCAGCAAAAAACATCGGCGATTCTCTCCAAGTGCCGCAAGAGGCGGCGAGCCGGGGCATTCTACGCGAACCACCCCCCCCCTGCACTAGGCGGTAACACACCCTCGGCACACATCAGGCGAAGCCCCTTGAAATGTCCTAAGCTCCCGTTCCGGAAAGGCAATTTGGACCCTCAAGTCACCGGGAGCGTTCCCATGCTAGAACTGCTAGTCGACCCCCAGGCCTGGATCGCCTTCGGCACGCTCACCGCGCTGGAACTGGTGCTGGGCATCGACAACGTGATCTTCATCTCGATCCTGGTCGACAAGCTGCCCGCGTCCGAGCGCGAGCGCGCGCGCCGCATCGGGCTGGCCATGGCGATGTTCATGCGCATCGGGCTGCTGCTCGTGCTCGCCTGGATCATCGGCCTCACGGCGCCGTTTTTCACGCTTTTCGGACACGAGGTCTCCGGCCGCGACCTGATTCTCATCGCTGGCGGCCTGTTCCTGCTGTGGAAAAGCGTCGGCGAGATCCACCAGCTGCTCGAGGGCGAGGAAGGCGGCCGCTCGGCCGCCGTGCGCGCCAGCTTCGGCGCCGTGGTGATGCAGATCATGGTGATCGACCTCGTGTTCTCGCTCGACTCGATCATCACCGCGGTCGGCATGGTATCGCGCCTCGAAGTCATGATCGCGGCGGTCATCGCCTCGGTCGCCCTGATGATGGCGTTCGCCGGGGTGATCGGCCGCTTCGTGTCGACCCATCCGACGATCAAGATGCTGGCGCTCGCCTTCCTCGTCGTGGTCGGCGTGGTGCTGATCGCCGCCGGCTTCGACCACGAAGTGCCGAAGGGCTACGTCTATTTCGCGATGGCGTTCTCGGTCGCGGTCGAGCTGCTCAACATCCGGCTGCGCAAGCGCGCGGCGCCGGTGCACCTGCACGAGCGCTACACGCGCGACGGCGAGCGCGGCTAGCGCTTCACGAACGCGGCGGCGAAAAATCCATCGCTGCCGTGGCGGTGCGGCCAGAGGCGCAACTCGCTTCCGGTGTCGAGCGGGATGCGCTGCTGCGCGAGGATCCCGGCGCAGGACAGCGCCTCGAAACCGGGCACCTCGCGCAGGAAGCGCTGCGTCACGGCCTGGTTCTCCTCCGCCAGGATCGAGCAGGTGGCGTAGACCAGCCGTCCGCCCGCCTTCAGCAGGCGCGCGGCGGCGGCAAGAATGCGGAACTGTTCCTCGGCCAGCGCGGCGACGCGCTCGGGCCCGTAGCGCCACTTGAGGTCCGGATTGCGGCGCAGCGTGCCGAAGCCGCTGCAGGGCGCATCCACCAGCACGCGGTCGATCTTTCCCGCCAGGCGCCGCGCGCGCAGGTCGTTCTCCCCCGCAAGCACCAGCGGATGGATGTTCGACACGCCGGCGCGCGCCGCACGCGGCGCGAGCGCGGCGAGCCGCCTGGCCGAGACATCCATGGCATAGAGCCGCCCGGTGCCGCGCATCAGCATCGCGAGCGCGAGCGTCTTGCCGCCCGCGCCGGCGCAGAAGTCCGCCACCATCTCGCCGCGGCGCGGCGCCAGCAGATAGGCGAGCAGCTGGCTGCCTTCGTCCTGCACTTCGACCGAGCCGTCGAGAAACAGCGGATGCCGGTTGATGGCCGGTTTTCCGGCGAGGCGGATTCCCGCCGGGGATAGCGGCGTCGCGTGGGCTTCCAGTCCGAGCCGCGCCAGAGCGTCCTCGCGCGAGAGCCGCGCCAGGTTCACGCGCAGATCGAGCGGCGCCGGTTCAAGCAGGCCGCGCGCGACGCGCATCGCTTCCTCGCCACCCTGCTGTTCGACGAGACGCGCCCAGAGCCAGTCCGGAAGGTCAGCCTGCACCGCGAGCGGCTGCGCCGCGACGCCCGCCGACCGGACGTGCGCCACGAATTCCGATTCCAGACCCAGCGCGCGGCCCGACAGCCCGAACAACCGCACCAGCGCCGCGAGGAGAAGCAGCCGCGGTGCGCTGCTTCCCGCCGCCGCTTCGAGCGTGCGCTTGCGCCGCAGCACGGCATACGCGGTCTCCGCGACGAACGCGCGATCGCGCTGCCCGAGCTGACGGTGACTGCGAAAATAGGCCGACAGGGTCTGATCCGACGGGCCGGCAAAAGCGAGCAGCTGCGCCAGCACGGCCTCGGCATGCGCCAGCTGGCCCGGAGTCGGCTTCAAGGCGCGGTGACGCGCAGCGCGATCTTGTCGATGCGCGTGCCATCCCTGTCGGTCACCTGGACCCGCACCGGCAGATACTGCCGGTCCGCGGCCAGCCAGATCTCGTCGCTGCGGCCGCCCGGTCCGTCTTTCTGCCGCACCAGCTTGAGCGTATCGAACTCGCCCGCTGCCGTGGCGATCCGTTCGCGGCCCGCCGGCCGGTAGGCGTAGCTCACCACGCCGCTGCCGTCCGAGACGTTGACGGTGACCGGGCCCGCGGGCGGCGCAAACGCAAAACTCCAGACGAAACTCAACCGGTCCTGCTGCTGCAGGGTGGCGACCGCATTCTGCGGATCGAAGTTCGCGTGCCGGCGCTCGCGTCCGGCGCGCACATCGTGGTATTCCGCGGGCCGCAGGCCGTCGCGCGCCACCGTGCCGCGGCTCGAACGTTGCGCCTCGCCGCGCAGCGCGAACACGCCCTTGCCTTTCCAGGTTTCCTGCAGCGCGTAGCGCTGCCCGTCGTGCTCGAGGCGGTCGGTCACCTCGGCCACCACCGTGCCGTTGTGCGACAGCTGGTAGACGATCTCGACGCGTTGCGGCGGCGCTGCGTGCGCGCCGCACGCCAGGCTAAGGGCGAGCGGAAAGAACCAGTTGCGCATCATCTCCCTTAACGTGCACCCGGCCCTCGGCGATGACCAGCCGGCCGTCGAGAAACCAGCGCACCGCGCGCGGCAGGACGCTGTGCTCCTGTGCCAGCACGCGCGCCGCCAGCCGCTCCACCGTATCGTCGGCCAGCACCGGCACCGCGGCCTGCGCGATGATCGGGCCATGATCTAGGTCCGCGGTGACGAAATGCACCGTGCAGCCATGCAGCTTGACGCCGGCGGCGAGTGCTCGCGCGTGGGTGTCGAGCCCCGGAAACGCCGGCAGCAGCGACGGGTGAATGTTGATCAGGCGCCCGGCGAAACGCGTGACGAATCCCGGCGTCAGCACGCGCATGAAGCCAGCGAGCACGACGAGCCTGGGCGCGAAGCGTTCGATCTCCGTGGCGAGCGCGGCATCGAAGGCCTCGCGCGAGGCGTACGCCTTGTGCTCGACCACGCGCGTCGCGACGCCGTGCTGTGCGGCAATCGCGAGTCCCGGCGCGCCGGCCTGGTTGCTGATGACCGCGGCGACCGGTGCGCCGGAATCGAGCAGCGCCCGCAGGTTGCTGCCGCGACCCGAAATGAGGATGACGACGCACATGCGGCTGCCGCTCAACCCACCGCCAGGAAAGCCCTGCGCTTCATGATCCGGATCCGGTCATCTTCCCTGGGCGCACCCAGTCATCGAACTGCGCGGCGCTCACGTAGCCGAGCGCCAGCGCCGCTTCGCGCAGCGAAACGCCGTCGCGGTGCGCCCGCTTCGCGATCTCGGCGGCGCGATCGTAACCGATGTGCGGCGCGAGCGCCGTCACCAGCATCAGCGAGCGCTCGAGCAGCTCGCCGAT
>SCUH01000258.1 GCA_004298295.1 Betaproteobacteria bacterium
TCCGAGCGCCGCAGCGCGATCGTCAGCGCCGCCGAGACGCTGCTGCATCGCGACCCGGCGGCGACGTTTTCAGTGGAGGCGCTGGCGCGCTGCGCCGGCCTGGCGAAGGGCACCGTCTACCTCTATTTCCGCACCCGCGAGGAAGTGCTGCTCGCGTTGCACGAGCGGCAGCTCCATACGCTGTTCGATGTACTGGCGCGGGCGCTCGAGCGCCCGCGCGCAGACGCGCGCAGCGTGGTGCGCGCGGGCCTGCGCCACCATGCCGGCCACCCGGAGTTCTATCCGCTCGCCGGCAGCTGCCGCACCATGCTCGATACCAAGATCGGCGCCGAGGCGGCGCTTGCCTTCCACCTCGGACTGGCGCAGCGGCTGGCGACGCTGGGCGCGCGCGTCGAGAAGCTTTACCCCGCGCTGCGCCCGGGCGAGGGTGCGGCACTGCTGGTCAACAGCTACGCCCTCATCATCGGCCTGTGGCAGCAGGCCGACATCCCGGTGGTGTTGCGCAAGGCCATGCAGCGGCCCGACCTGAAGGTGTTCCGCATGAATTTCGAAACGCAGCTCGAACGGGCGCTGCTCGATCTCTGGGAAGCCGCCGAGCGCCGCGGCGGCCGGAGGACCCCATGAACCGCGTACTGGCCGCAATCGCGGCCGCGGCGCTGATGCTGGGATGCACCCCGGAGGCGGAGAACAAACCCGACGAGGTCCGCCCGGTGCGCGTGCTGCGCGTGGATGCAGGCGAGGCGCTGCGCAGCTTCGAGAGCGTCGGCGAGGTCAAGGCGCGCCACGAGACGCGCCTCGCGTTTCGCGTCGGCGGCAAGATGATCGAGCGGCTGGTCGAGACCGGTTCCGTGGTGCGCGCGGGGCAGCCCGTGGCGCGCCTGGATCCCGCGGATCTCGCGCTCGCCGAGGCGAGCGCGCGCGCGCAGGAGGCCAGCGCGCAGGCCGAACGCAATCTCGCCGCGGCCGATCTGAAGCGCTACCGGGAACTGCGCGAGCGGAATTTCATCAGCCAGGCCGAGCTCGACCGCCGCGACAGCGCTCTGGCGACTGCGCAAGCGCGCCTCGAGGCGGTGCAGGCGCAGCGCCGGCAAACGGCCAACCAGGCCGCGTACGCGGTGCTGGCCGCCGACACGGCGGGCGTGATCGTCGCCATCGAAGCCGAGGCGGGTCAGGTGGTTGCCGCAGGCCAGACGGTGGCGCGCCTGGCACGTCCGGGCGAGAAGGAAATCGCGTTCGCAGTACCGGAGTCGCAGCGCGATTTCTTCGAGCATGCCAGCGCCCTCCGCGTCACCCTGAACGCGCTTCCGGGCCGGTCGTGGCGGGCGCGCCTGCGCGAACTGGCGCCGGTCGCCGACCCGGTGACGCGCACCTATGCGGCGCGCGCGTCGATCCTGGAGGCGGGCGAGGACGTCGAACTTGGCATGAGCGCGCGCCTCACCGCGAGCGCCAACGGCGGCAGCCGAATCGAGGTGCCGATCGCCGCGCTTTACTCGCGCGACGACCGGCCGCAGGTGCTGCTGGTGGCGCCGGACGGCACCGTGCGGCCGCAGCCGGTGAAGACCGCGGGCATCGCCAACGAGCGCGTCGTGATCGAATCCGGACTCAAGGCGGGCGACGTCGTCGTCGCCGCCGGCGCGCAGCTGCTGCGTCCCGGTCAGCGCGTGCGCGTGCTCGAGGGCCCGTGAGCCGCGCCGCGCATGGCGGATAGCCGCTTCAATCTCTCGGCCGCGGCGCTCAGGTACCGCGAGCTGACGCTGTTCTTCCTGATCGCGATCGCGATCGGCGGGGTGGGCGCGTATTTCGGCCTCGGCCAGCGCGAGGACCCCGATTTCGCGTTTCGCGCCATGGTGATCCGCACGCTCTGGCCCGGCGCCACGGCCGAACAGGTCGACCGCCAGGTCACCGACCGGATCGAAAAGAAGCTGCAGGAAACCCCCTTCTTCAAGTGGACCACGAGCTATTCCAAGCCCGGCGAGTCGCTCATCGTGCTGGAGCTGCTCGACACTGCGCCCGCCGCCAAGGTGCCCGAACTCTGGTACCAGGTGCGCAAGAAGGTCGGCGATATCCGCCACACGCTGCCGCCCGAGGCGCAAGGGCCGTTCTTCAACGACGAATTCGGCGACGTCTACGGCTCGATCTACGCCTTCACTGCGGACGGCTTCACCCCCTCGGAGCTGCGCGACTATGTGGAGCGCGCGCGGCAGGAGGTGCTGCGGCTGCCCAATGTGGCCAAGGTCGAGCTGATCGGGGTGCAGGACGACCGCATCTACGTCGAGCTTTCGTCCAAGCAGCTGGGTGCGCTGGGCATCGATCCGCAACTGATCGGTCAGGCGCTGGCGGCGCAGAACGCGGTGGCGAGCCCCGGCAACGTCGAGACGGCGGAACGCTCGATCGCGCTGCGCGTCACCGGGCAGCTCGATTCGCTGCGCGCCGTGAGCGACCTGCTGCTGCGCGCCGGCGGCCAGACCTTCCGGCTGGGAGACATCGCGCGCGTCGAGCGCGGCACCGCGGATCCGCCCGTGACCACGATGCGCTTTCGCGGCCGGCCTGCGATCGGCCTCGCCGTGTCGATGACCCGTAACGGCGACGTCCTGCGGCTGGGTGAAGATCTCAAGGCGACGATGGCGCGCCTGCGCGCCGAGTTTCCGGTGGGCATCGAGTTCGGTCAGGTGTCCGACCAGCCGCGGGTGGTGAAGACGGCGGTGGGCGAATTCATGCGCTCGCTCGCGGAAGCGGTGGCGATCGTGCTGGTGGTGTCGTTCCTCTCGCTTGGGCTGCGCACCGGGCTGGTGGTGGCGCTCACCATCCCGCTGGTGCTGGCGGCGACCTTTCTCGCCATGCGCTGGTTCGACATCGACC
The DNA here is from genome assembly GCA_004298295.1 of Betaproteobacteria bacterium. Taxonomy (GTDB): domain Bacteria; phylum Pseudomonadota; class Gammaproteobacteria; order Burkholderiales; family SG8-39; genus 2-02-FULL-66-14. Next base: position 2,860 of record SCUH01000258.1, read on the forward strand.
TGCACCGCATTTCGACCGGCGCGCTCATCATCTCGCTCGGCCTGCTGGTGGACGACGCCATGATCGCGGTCGAAATGATGGCGCGCAAGCTCGAGGAGGGCTACGACAGGTTGCGCGCCGCCACCTTCGCCTATACCTCGACGGCGTTTCCGATGCTGTCCGGGACGCTGATCACGGCAGCGGGCTTCCTGCCCATCGCGACCGCCAAGTCGACGACTGGCGAATACACCTTCGGCATCTTCGCCGTGACCACGCTGGCGCTGGTCATCTCCTGGTTCGCCGCGGTGATCGCGACGCCGTTCATCGGCAGCCTGCTGCTGCGCGAGCATCCGGTGCCCGAGGGCGAGGGGCCGCGCGAGGTCTACGACAAGCCTTTCTACCGGCGCCTGCGCGCCACGATCGAGTGGTGCATCGTGCACCGCAAGACGGTGCTCGCCGCGACCGGGGCCACGCTGGTGCTCGGCGTCGCCGGCATGGGGCTCACCGAAAAGCAGTTTTTCCCCTCCTCGAACCGCGTCGAGCTGATGGTCGATCTCTGGCTGCCCGAAGGCGCCTCGATCCGGGCGACCGAGCGCGAGGCGGCGCGGGTGGAGAAGCTCCTGGAGGGCAACGGCGACGTGGAAAGCTACGTCAGCTACGTCGGCAACGGCTCGCCGCGGTTCTTCCTGTCGCTCGAACAGCAGCTGTTCCGCACCAATTTTGCGCAGCTCATCGTGCTGACGAAAGACGTTGCGGCGCGCGAGCGCGTGATCGCGCTGCTGCGCCGCACGCTGGCCGAGGACTTCCCGGGCGTGCGCGGGCGGGCGACGCGCGTGCCGCTCGGGCCGCCGGTGAGCTATCCGGTGCAGTTCCGCGTCATCGGCGGCGATCCGGCCAAGCTCAAGGTGATCGCCGAACGCGTCGCCGAGCGGATGCGCGCCAATCCGCATACCGTGGATGTGAACCTGAACTGGGGCGACCGCGTCCTTGCGCTGCGCGTCGATGTCGACCAGGACAAGGCCCGCGCGCTCGGCGTGTCCTCGCAAGGTGTGGCGCGTTCCGTGGCGGCGGTCGTGAGCGGCGTGGCGATCGGCCAGTATCGCGAGAATGACCGCCTGATCGACGTCGTGCTGCGTGCACCGGCGCGGGAGCGCGGCTCTCTGGACGCGCTGGGCGAGCTGACGGTGCCGGGCGCCACCGGGCGCAACGTGCCGCTGGCGCAGTTGGCACGCGTCGAGGAGGTGCTCGAGGAGCCGATTCTCTGGCGCCGCAGCCGCGAGCTCTCGCTCACGGCCCGCGCCGACATCGTCGATCGCGTGCAGGCGCCGGACGTGACCGCGGCGATCCTGCCGACGCTGGAGGAGATCCGCCGCGGCCTGCCTGCCGGCTACCGCATCGAGGCCGGCGGCGCCTGGGAGGAGAACCTGAAGGCGCAATCGTCCATCGCGGCCGGTCTGCCGATGATGCTGGCCGCGATCCTGGCGCTCCTCATGATGCAGTTGCGCAGCTTTTCCCGCAGCTTCATGGTGCTGCTGACCTGGCCGCTCGGCATCGTCGGCGTGGCGCTCGCGCTGCTCGTATTCGGCAAGCCCTTCGGCTTCGTCGCCATGCTGGGGACGATCGCGCTGGGCGGCATGATCATGCGCAACACCGTGATCCTGGTGGATCAGATCGAGCAGGACCGCGCCGCGGGAGCGCCGGACTGGATCGCGATCCGCGAGGCGACGGTGCGGCGCTTCCGGCCGATCACCCTCACCGCCGCCGCGGCGATGCTGGCGATGATCCCGCTCGCGCGCAGCGTGCTCTGGGGCCCGATGGCCTACGCCATCATGGGCGGGCTGCTGGTCGCGACGCTGCTGACGCTGCTGTTCGTGCCCGCGCTCTACGCGGCGTGGTTCCGCGTCAGGCGGCCGGTTTCGGACGCTGCGCCGATTTCGGCCTGAACGCCTTGACCACTTTCTCGTCGGTCTCGATGTAGGGACCGCCGATGAGATCGATGCAGTAGGGCACCGCGGCGAAGATGCCGTGCAGCAACGGCTTGCCCTCGCCATCCTTCAACCCTTCCAGCGTCTCGCGGATCGATTTCGGCTGGCCCGGCAGGTTGATGATGAGGCAGCCTCTGCGGATCACGCCCACCTGTCGAGAAAGAATTGCCGTGGGCACGAACCTGAGCGAGATCTGGCGCATCTGTTCGCCAAATCCCGGTATGACCTTGTCGGCGATCGCGAGCGTCGCCTCCGGCGTCACATCCCGCGGCGCGGGCCCCGTGCCGCCCGTCGTCAGAATCAGATGGCAGCGCTCGTCGTCGACCAGATCCGCGAGCGTTTCTTCGATGACCGCCTGCTCGTCGGCGACCAAGCGCGTCTCGAAGCGCAGCGCGGGAGAAATGACCGCGCTGCGCAGCCAGGCCTCGAGTGCCGGAATGCCCTCGTCCTTGTACACGCCGGCGCTCGCGCGGTCGCTCACCGACACCAGACCCACCAGCAGTTCGCTCATAGAATCTCGAACCGCGGCCGCAGACCGATCACGCGGCCGCCTCCCGCAGCATCCGGAACAGCTCGCGCTGCGCGCGCGGCGGCTGTGCAGCGGCGATTTCCTTGCGCGCATTGCGGATCAGAGTGCGCAGCGCCTGCAGGTCGGCGCCCGCATGTTCGCGCGCGTATTCGGTGAGCGCCGCGTCGTCCGCGAGCAGCCGCGCGCGCCATTGCTCCAGGCGCAGGTGTCTTGCGCGCGCGGCGGCGGAACGCCCGGCCTGCGCGGCGAGCGCCGCGCGGATCGGTTCGGCGTCCACCGCGCGCATCAGGCGGCCGATGTACTGCAGCTGGCGGCGCCTGCCCTCGTGGCTCGAAATGCGTCGCGCCTCGCGCAGCGCCGCGGCAAGCGCCTCCGGCAGTGCGAGCGCGTCAAGCTGCGCCGCCGGCAATTCGAGCAGGGTCACGCCGAGCGCCTGCAGTTCGTGCATCTCGGCCTTGCGTTTGGTCTTGCTGAACGATTCGTCCTGCATCGCACTGCTATCATAGCGCGCCATGTCAGCCGCCTCGCACTTCACGCATTCGCCCGATCGCCTGCGCGAGCTGACGCAAGCCGTGCTTGACACGGCGCGGCGCCTGGGTGCTTCGGCCTGCGAGTGCGAGGTTTCCGAGGGCTACGGGCTTGCGGTGACCGTGCGCAAGGGCGCCGTCGACACCATCGAGCACAACCGCGACAAGGGCATCGGCGTCTCGGTGTACTGCGGCGAGCGGCCGCAGGCGCGCCGCGGGCATGCCAGCACTTCGGATTTTTCCCCTGCGGCCATCGCGCAGACGGTCGAGGCGGCGGTGGCGATCGCGCAACGCACCGCGGTCGATGACTGCGCCGGGCCGCCCGAGCCGGAGCTGCTGGCGCGAAAATTCCCGGATCTCGACCTGTTCCATCCCTGGCACCTCGGCACCGAGGAGGCGATCGGCATCGCGAAGCGCGTCGAGCGCGCCGCGTTCGCGCTTTCGCCCAAGATCCGCAATTCGGAAGGTGCCACGCTGTCGACCCAGCATTTCCAGTTCGTGCTCGCCAACAGCCACGGCTTCATGCACGGCTTTCCGACCTCGCGGCACACGCTGTCGCTGTCGGTGATCGCCGAGGACCGCGGCGCAATGCAGCGCGACGACTGGTACAGTGCGGCGCGCGTGCCGGAGCAGGTCGCCGACCCGGCGGCGCTCGGACGCTACGCCGGCGAGCGCGCCCTGGCGCGCCTGGGCGCGCGCAAGATCGCCACCCGCAAGGCGCCGGTGCTGTTCGAGGCGCCGGTCGCCGCCTCGCTGATCGGTTCGTTCGTCGCTGCGGTCAGCGGTTCGAACCTCTACCGCCAGGCGTCGTTCCTGGTCGGCGCCCTGGGCAAGCCCGTGTTCTCGCCCCTGGTTTCGATCGAGGAGCGTCCGTTCGAGGCGCAGGGCCTTGCCAGCTCGCCTTACGACGAGGAGGGCGTCGCCACGACCGAGCGCACCGTGGTGCGCGACGGCGTGCTGCAGGGATATTTTCTCGGCAGTTACTCGGCGCGCAAGCTCGGCATGCGCTCGACCGGCAGCGCGGGAGGCAATCACAACCTCGCGGTGCGCGGCGGCGGCCTGGACTTCCGCGGCATGCTGAAGCAGCTGCACCGAGGATTGCTGCTCACGGAGCTGCTCGGCCACGGCATCAATCTCGTCACCGGGGACTACTCGCAGGGCGCTGCCGGCTACTGGGTCGAAGGCGGCGAGATCGCCTACCCGGTGGAGGAAATCACGATTGCGGGCAATCTGCGCGACATGTTCCGCGGCATCGCGGCGGTCGGCAGCGACGTCGTGGTGCGCGGCTCGCGCCAATGCGGTTCGATTCTGCTCGAGCAGATGACGATTGCCGGAGACTGAGAGGCCAGCCCATGAGCAGACGCCGATTCCTGCTGGTTGCCGCGCTGTGCGCCGCGACGCCCGTGCTTTCGCAGACGCGCACCCCGGACGTGATCTTCGTGCCTACGCCGCAGGAGGTGGTGGAGGACATGCTGCGGCTCGCCGACGTGAAAAAGGGCGACGTGCTCTACGACCTCGGTTCGGGCGACGGCAGGATCCCGGTCACCGCGGCGAAGAAGTACGGCGTCCGGGCGGTCGGCATCGACATCGATCCCGACCGCATCGCCGAGGCGCGGGACAATGCGCGCAAGGCCGGAGTCAGCCAGCAGGCGGAGTTCCGCCTGGGCGACATTTTCACCATGGATTTTCGCGAAGCGACGGTGGTGACGCTGTACCTGCTGCCGGAGCTGAACGTAAAGCTGAGGCCGCGGCTTTGGGCGGAACTCAAGCCGGGAACGCGCATCGTCTCGCACCAGTTCGACATGGACGACTGGCGCCCGGACAAGAAGCTCGAGTCGAACGGCCGCACGGTCTACTTCTGGACCATTCCGGACCCGAAGCAGCGCAGGTAGCCGTTCATCATGGCCAAGACGCTGCTCGTCGAGATCGCCTCCGACGTCATCTGCCCCTGGTGCTACATCGGCAAGCGCCGGTTCGAGAAGGCGCTTGCGCTGCTGCAGGGGGAAGTCGAGCCGCGCGTGTCCTGGCTGCCGTTCCAGCTCAACCCCGGCATGCCGCCCGAAGGCGTGGCGCGCGCCGACTACCGGCGCACCAAATTCGGCTCAGTGGAGCGCGGCCGGGCGCTCGATGCGCGCGTCGCGCAGGAGGGCGCGCAGGAGGGCATCGCGTTCGCCTTCGAAAACATGCAGCGCACGCCGAACACGATGGCCGCGCACCGGCTGATCGACCTCGCGCAGTCGCAGGAGCGCGCCGCTGCGGTGGTCGACGCGCTGTTTCGCGCCTACTTCGAGGAGGCGCGCGACATCGGCGACGCCGCGGTGCTGGCCGAAATCGCAGCGGCATGCGGCGTGGAGCATTGGCCCGAAGGCGCGAACGTGCAGCGCGTGGCGGAGCTTGAGGCGGGTGTGCGCGATCTCGGCATCTCGGGTGTGCCGACCTTCATCTTCGAGCGCAGGTCCGGGCTGTCCGGTGCCTATCCGCCCGAACAGCTTGCCGCCGCGATCCGCGAGGCGGCCGCTGGCTCGGAGTCGAAGTGAGTTCCAATCCCGCCAGTCGTGCCTGATCGGATCCGGTAGTCCGTCAGCACCCGCACGGCGCACCTGTCGGCGAGTGCGGCGCGTGCCCCGCCTTAAGCCGTGTGCGCTTTCCCTGCGCCGCGCGGCAGACCGACTGTCGTGCCGCCCGCCTGTTTGGCGCGGTACATGGCGGCATCCGCCATGCTGATGAGCGCGTCCGCGTCCTGGGCGTCGGCCGGATAGACCGCGATCCCGATGCTGGTCCCGATGTCGACGGCCTGCTTCCGACTGCCGAGCTGGAACGGCGTGGTCAGTGCAGCCCTGATTTTCCCGGCGACGGTTTCCGCGTCCTCGCGCCTGGCGATGTCGTGCAGGATCACGGTGAACTCGTCGCCACCGACGCGGGCCACCGTGTCGGATGCGCGCACCTCGCGCTGGATCCTCGTGGCAACACACTTCAGGAGCTCGTCGCCGGCGGCGTGGCCCAGGGCATCGTTCACCGGCTTGAACCTGTCCAGGTCGAGGTACAGCAGCGCGAACTGGCGGGAATTGCGTTTGGCGAGACTCAACGCCTGAGCCAGCCGGTCGTTGAACAGCAGGCGGTTCGGCAGTCCGGTGAGACTGTCGTGATGCGCAACCCGCTGGATGCGCTCCGCCGCCAGCTTGTGTTCCGTGATGTCGGTGGTCACGGAAAAACAACCCAGGACCTTGCCCTGCTCTCCGATATGCGGCAGGAGCTTGACCTCGAGGTAGCGGGATTCACCACTCCGGAGCCTGCCGATCCTCTCGTAGGTGACCGCATGTCCCTGCAGCGCTTTCACCAGATGGCCTTCGATCTCCCGGTACACCGCCTCGCCCAGGACCTCCCGCACGTGCTTGCCGACAATATCCTCGGCGGCAAGACCGAAAAACTCGGTGAACAGCTTGTTGGCGAAGCCGCAATGCAGGTGCTCGTCCCAGGAGACGGTCATGGCCGGAACGTTGTCGGCGAAAAGCCGCAACTTCTCCGCGCTTTCGTGCAGCGCCGCCTCGGCGTTCTTGCGCTCGGTGTCGTCGTCGATGACCGCGATCTCGTACAGCGCCTGGCCTTCGGCGTCGCGCACCAGCGCGACGGTCAGATCGACCCAGACCGTCGCGCCGTCCTTGCGCAGGTAGCGCTGCTGGAGTCGCGTCGACTGCAGTTCGCCCGAGCGCACGCGGGCGCGTGCGGCATCGGACTTGTCGCGGTCCTCGGGATGCGAGAGTTCCTTCACCGTGCGCCCGACCAGCTCCGGGCCGCAATAGCCGAGAATCGCGCACAGGCTGCGGTTGACGCGCAGAAGGCGTCCGGCCAGGTCCACGTGCGCGATGCCCGAGCCGGCGAGCTCGAAAGTGATGCGGAACCGCTCTTCGCTCTCGCGCAGCGCCTGCTCCATGTGTTTGCGCTGCGTAATGTCGCGAGCGATGCTGACGATGATCCAACCCCCGTCCATGCGCACCGCGCGTCGGTGCAACTCGGTCGTCGATTGGCGGCCGTCCTTGGTGCGCGCCGAGGATTCCGTGGTGGTGCCACTGGCGCCCGCGGCAATCAATTGGTCGTAGAGCCGCTCGATTTCCTCGCGGCTGATGGTCAGCAGGTCCTGCGGCCCCATTTGCAGCAGCTCTTCACGGCTGTAACCCATGCGCATGCAGGCAGTCTGGTTGACGTCGACGAACCGCATGGAGGTGCGATCCACGAGGTAGATCGCATCGCCGGACACGTCCATCGCGACGCGGAATCTGGACAATTCCGCAGGCGTCTGCGTGCAATGCAGCATCAGGCCGTCGTGAGGCGGGTCGGTATGCAATGCCATGGGCAACCGAAACCGGCGCGCACTAACTGCGGCCGCGCAGCGGCGACCGCAAGGCAGCGCTCCGAAACCGTGCGCTTCGGACTGCACTCATGCTCAGGTCTCCCACGAGACGAGTTTGCGGCGAAGTCTACACCTCGATGGCTCTGCCGGAGCTCGGGGATCTGCGCCCCGGCGGTGCGACGCGAGTGACTCCGACCCCAGATTTCACGCCGCGAAGGCGAGGGTGACGCGCTTGTTGCGCCTGCCCTCGCTGCGGATCCGGACCACCTCGATGCGGCCCACTTCGCGCGTGTTGCGCACGTGCGTGCCGCCGCAGGCCTGAAGGTCGACGCCCGCGATTTCCATCAGCCGCACGCGCCCGGCGCCGCGCGGCGGCGCCACGGACATGGTCCGCACCAGCGCGGGACGCGAATCCAGCTCGGCGTCGGTGATCCAGCTCGAGCGCGTGTCGTGCGCCGCATCCACGAGTGCATTGACGCCTGCCTCGATCGCGGCCTTGTCGAGCTTGTCCATTTCGATATCGAAATCGAGATGCGCCTTGTCTTCCGCAATCCGGCCACCGGTCACGGATGCGCGCACCACTGCGCCCAGCAGGTGCAGCGCGGTGTGGAACCGCATATGGCGGTAGCGCCGGTCCCAGTCGATCTCGGCGCGAACCTTCTCACCCGCAGCCGGCAGCGCCGCACCGGGCTCGACCAGGTGCAGCACCGACTCGCCTTCGCCCTTGCGCGCGTCGATCACGCGCAGCGCGCCGATGCGCCCGGTGTCGCCCGGCTGGCCGCCGCCGAGCGGGTAGAACACGGTGCGGTCGAGTTCGAGCGCGTTCTCCCGCACCGCGAGCACGGTCGCCTCGCACTCGCGCAGGTAGGGATCGTCGCGCCAGAGCAGCGTCAAAGCAGGGCGATCAGCGCGACGATGAAGACGACCAGCGCACCCGCGGCGAAAAAGGCGAGCGAGCCCGGCGTGACGTCGGGCAGATCCGGGTCGCGCGGCACCGGGACCGGCAGGTGAGGTTCTGCTTCGGCAGGGGCGACTGCGGCGTGCAGGCTCGCCATCCTTTCATTGAATGCGGCAAAGAAATCGCCCGCGACCTTTTGCGCCGCGGCGTCCACCAGCCGCGAGCCGATCTGCGCCAGCTTGCCGCCGACGTTGGCCTTCGCCTGGTAGCTGAGCAGGGTCTGCGCCGTGCCCTGGGACGTGAGCTGGACGCTCGCCGAGCCCTTGGCGAACCCGGCGACGCCGCCCTGTCCGTCGAAGGCGAGCGCGTACGAATCCGGGGGCTTGGCGTCCGATATCGCCATGCGCCCCTTGAATTTCGCGCTCACCGGGCCGACGCGCGCCGTCAGCAATACCGTGTATTCGTTGTCGCTGACGCGCTCGATCGACTCGCAGCCGGGAAGGCAGGCCTTGAGGAATTCCGGGTCGTTGAGCGCCGCCCAGGTGTCGGCCTGCGAGGCCGGAATCCGCTGCTCGCCCGTCATCTCCATGCGCGTTTCTCCACGTGTCGCGGCGCCGGCTCGGAAATCGCGTGCGCGAGATCGACCAGGCTCTTCAGATTATGCACCGGCAGGAACCGGTCGACGTGCGGCAGCATCGCGCGCACGCCCGCAGGCCGGGCTTCGAATTTTTCGTAGCGCAGCAGCGGATTGAGCCAGATCAGTTCCTTGCACGACTTGTGCAGCCGCTGCATTTCCTCGGCCAGGCCCTCGCCGGCCTCGCGGTCGAGCCCGTCCGAGACCAGCAGCACG
>SCUH01000259.1 GCA_004298295.1 Betaproteobacteria bacterium
GCTGCTCGCCGCGCGGCGCAAGTCCGAGCCGCTGTTCACGCTGGGGTTCTTCGTCCTGGTGGCGAGCCTGTTCCCGCTCAGCATCGGCCCCGAGCCGGATCTGCTCAAGCGCATCGCGCCTGGCGTACTCTGGGTGGCGGCGCTCCTGGCGGCGATGCTGTCGCTCGGGCGCATGTTCGCCGCGGATTACGACGACGGCACCCTCGAGCAGCTCGCGCTCGCGCCGGTGCCGCTGGTCGCGGCGGCGGCCGGCAAGGTGCTGGCGCACTGGCTGGTGTCGGGATTTCCGCTGGTCGTGGTCTCGCCGGTATTGGCCCTGCAGTACGGCCTGCCGGCCGACGTGATCGTGATGCTGATGCTGTCGCTTCTCATCGGCACGCCGGTGCTGTCGCTGGTCGGCGCGATCGGCGCTGCGCTCACGCTCGGGGTGCGCGGCGGCGGCGTGCTGGTGGCGCTGCTGGTGCTGCCGCTGTACGTGCCCGCGCTGATCTTCGGCGCCGGCGCCGTGGACGCGAAACTCGCCGGTTTGTCGCCGGCGGCCAATCTTTCCCTGCTGGGCGCCTGCCTCGCGCTGGCGGCGGTGTTCGCGCCGCTCGCCACCGCGGCCGGCATCCGCATCGCACTGGAGTAGCTGCTTGAGCAACCGACTGATCAACTGGTTCCGCTACGGCTCGCCGCAGAGCTTCTACCCCCTCGCCGGGCGCATGGTGCCGTGGTTTGCCGCGGCTGCCGCGGTCACGGGCGCGGCCGGGCTGTGGATCGCCTTCTTCGTCGCGCCGACCGATGCGCAGCAGGGCGAGGTCTACCGCATCATCTTCGTGCATGTGCCGGCGTCGTGGCTGTCCATGTTCCTGTATGTCGTGATGGCGTGCTGGGCGGGGCTCGGCCTCGTGCTCAACACGCGCCTTTCCGCCATGATGGCGCACGCCATCGCGCCCACCGGCGCGATGTTCGCTTTCCTCTCGCTATGGTCCGGCGCGCTGTGGGGGCGGCCGACCTGGGGCACCTACTGGGTGTGGGACGCGCGCCTCACCTCGGAACTTGTGCTGTTCTTCCTGTACTTAGGTTACATGGCCCTGAACGCCGCGATCGACGATCCGCGCCGCGCCGATCGCGCCTCCGCCGTGCTCGCGCTGGTGGGGGTGGTCAACGTGCCGATCATCTACTTTTCGGTGAAGTGGTGGAACACGCTGCACCAGGGGGCTTCGGTGAGCCTGACACGCGCGCCGAGCATGGCCGCGACCATGCTCACGGGCATGCTGGTGATGGCGATCGCGTTCTGGATGTACAGCATCGCGGTGGCGCTCACGCGCGTGCGCTCGATCATGCTCGAGCGCGAGGCGCACACCGACTGGGCGCGCGAACTGAAGGAGTCGGCGGCATGAACTGGGGCAGCAGCGCGGAGTTTTTCGCCATGGGCGGCTACGGCTTCTACGTCTGGGGCAGCTTTCTGGTCACCGCCGCCTGCCTGGCGGCCGAGCCGCTGCTGCTCGCCGCGCGCCGCCGCCACGCGCTCCAGCGCCTGCAGGCCGAAAGGAAGCGCCATGAAGCCGCGGCATAAGCGCCTGGCCCTCATCGGCGGCGGCCTCGCGGCGCTCGCCGTCGCCGCCGCGCTGGTGCTGAACGCCTTCCAGTCGAACCTGGTGTTCTTCTTTTCACCGTCGCAGATCGCCGCCGGCGAGGCGCCGCGCGACCGCGCCTTCCGCGTCGGCGGCCTGGTGCAGGCTGGCAGCGTCAAGCGCAACCCGGAAGGCCTCACGGTGAACTTCGTGGTCACCGACACCGCGAAGGACATCACGGTCGTCTACACGGGCAGCCTGCCGGACCTGTTCCGCGAGGGCAAGGGCGTCGTGGCGCAGGGTAAACTCGGCGCCGACGGCGTGTTCCGTGCCACCGAGGTGCTCGCCAAGCACGACGAGAACTACATGCCGCCGGACGCGCAGCACGCGCTCGAGCAGGCGCAGAAGGCTCAAAAATCCCTGCGGACTCCCTAGATGATCGCCGAACTCGGACATTTCTGTCTCATCCTCGCGCTGTGCGTCGCCCTGGCGCAGGGCCTGTTGCCGCTGGCGGGCGCGGTGCGCGGCAACGCGCGCTGGATCGCGTTCGCGCGACCCGCCGCGGCGGCCCAGTTCGCGCTCGTCGCGCTGGCGTTCGCGGCGCTCGCCTGGTCGTTCGCGCAGAACGATTTCTCGGTCGCCTATGTGGCGCAGCACTCCAACACCAAGCTGCCGCTCGCCTATCGCCTGTCCGCGGTGTGGGGCGGGCACGAGGGCTCGCTGCTGCTTTGGATCCTGCTGCTGGCCGGCTGGACGCTCGCCGTGGCGCTCGCCTCCGGCCCCCTGCCCGAAACCCTGGTGGGCCGCACGATCGGCGTGCTCGGCCTGGTGGCGGTCGGCTTTCACGCCTTCATCCTGTTCACCTCCAACCCCTTCGAGCGCCTGCTGCAGGTGCCTGCCGAGGGCCGCGACCTGAACCCGCTGCTGCAGGATCCCGGCCTGATCTTCCATCCGCCGATGCTCTACATGGGCTACGTCGGCTTCTCGGTCGCCTTCGCGCTCGCGATCGCGGCGCTCGCCTCGGGCCGGCTGGACGCGGCCTGGGCGCGCTGGTCGCGCCCGTGGACCACCGCGGCCTGGGTGTTCCTCACGCTGGGCATCGCGCTCGGCAGCTATTGGGCCTATTACGAGCTGGGCTGGGGCGGCTGGTGGTTCTGGGACCCCGTCGAGAACGCCTCCTTCATGCCGTGGCTGATCGGCACCGCGCTGATCCATTCGCTCGCGGTGACCGAGAAGCGCGGCGTGCTCAAGAACTGGACCCTGCTGCTCGCGATCACCGCATTTTCGCTTTCGCTGCTCGGCACCTTCCTCGTGCGCTCGGGCGTGCTCACCTCGGTGCACGCTTTCGCCACCGACCCGCGCCGCGGCATCTTCATCCTGCTGCTGCTGGTGCTGGTGATCGGCGCGTCGCTCGTCCTGTTCGCGGTGCGCGCGCCGCGCGTCGCCTCCGGCGGCGCCTTCGACCTGGTGTCGCGCGAGACTTTCCTGCTCGCGAACAACGTGCTGCTGACCGTCGCCTGCGCCACGGTGTTCCTGGGCACGCTTTACCCGCTCGCCGTGGACGCCTTCGGCATGGGCAAGATCTCGGTCGGCCCGCCCTACTTCAACGCCGTGTTCGGACCGCTCATGGTGCCGCTGCTGTTCCTGGTGGCGCTCGGGCCGCACGCCTCGTGGCGCTCGGCCAGCCTGGTCGAACTGCTCACCCGCAGCCGCGCGGCGTTCGCGATCGCGATCATCGGCGGATTGGGACTGCCGTTCGCCATGGGCCGCTTCTCGCCGCTCGTCGCGCTGGGGCTGTTCCTCGTGCTCTGGATCATCGCCTGCAACTTCCAGCACGTGCGCTCGCGCGTCGCGCTGCGCGGCGGCGCGCCCGCATTGCTGCGCCAACCGGCCGGCTACTGGGGCATGCATCTCGCGCACCTCGGGCTCGCGGTATGCGTCATCGGCGTCGTGGTCTCCAAGGGCTACGAGACGGAGAAGGAAGTTCGCATGGCGCAGGGCGACACGCTCGCGATCGGCGGCTATTCGCTGCGCCTCGTGGGCCTGCGCGAGGCCCCGGGGCCGAACTACAGCGCCGTTGTGGGCGAGGTCGAGCTCTCGCGCGACGGCCGGCTGCTGAAAGTCCTGCGGCCGGAAAAGCGCACCTACTTCTCCTCACAGATGCCGATGACCGAGGCGGCGATCGACCCCGGACTGACGCGCGATATCTACGTTTCGATCGGCGAGCCCCTCGGCGGCGGCGCCTGGAGCGTGCGCGCCTACTACAAGCCGTTCATCGTCTGGATCTGGGGCGGCGCCCTGCTGATGGCCCTGGGCGGTGTGCTCGCGCTGTCGGACCGGCGCTACCGGCGCGGGCGTGCCACGGCGCAGGCCGCGGCCGTGCAAGGAGCGAAAGCGTAATGCGCATCGGCCTGATCATCGCCTTCTTCGCGCTGGTCGCGCTGCTCGCGATCGGCCTGACGCGCAATCCGCGCGAAGTGCCTTCGCCGCTGATCGGCAAGCCGGCGCCGGCGTTCGAACTGCCCCGGCTGGGCCAGCCCACGCGCTTTTCGCCGGCCGAGATGCGCGGCAAGGTCTGGCTGCTGAACGTGTGGGCATCGTGGTGCGTTTCCTGCCGCGACGAGCACCCGGTGCTGGTCGAATTCTCCAAGACCCGGCGCG
>SCUH01000260.1 GCA_004298295.1 Betaproteobacteria bacterium
GCCGAGCATGCCGAGGAACTGCGGGTCGGTGCCGGGATAGCCGCCCAGACCCATCAGCGTGTTGGTGCACGGCAGGCCGAGCAGCTTCACGAAATCGGTCAGCGCGGGCGCGGAATCGGAGAGCACCACGCCGCCGCCCGTATACACCATGGGGCGCTTCGCCTCGGCGAGCAGCTGCACCGCCTTGCGGATCTGTCCCGCGTGGCCCTTGCGCGTGGGGTTGTACGAGCGCATCGACACCGTCTCGGGATACTGGAACTCGCAGACGTGCGTCGTCACATCCTTCGGGACGTCGACCAGGACCGGGCCCGGACGGCCGGTGCGGGCGAGGTAGAACGCCTTGCGGATGGTTCCGGCGAGATCGCGCACGTTCTTGACGAGGAAATTGTGCTTCACGCAGGGGCGCGTGATGCCGACCGTGTCGACCTCCTGGAAGGCGTCCAGGCCGATCGCGGCCGTGGGCACCTGGCCGGTGATCACCACCATCGGGATCGAGTCCATGTAGGCGGTGGCGATCCCGGTGACGGCATTGGTGACCCCGGGACCCGAAGTCACCAGGCAGACGCCGATCTTCTGCGAGGCGCGCGAATAGCCGTCCGCCGCGTGGGCCGCGCCCTGCTCGTGGCGCACCAGCACGTGGCGCACCTTGTCCTGCTTGAACAGCGCGTCGTAGATGTAGAGCACCGCGCCGCCGGGGTAGCCGAAAACGCAGTCGACCCCCTCCTCCTGGAGGCAGCGCACGACGATCTCGGCGCCGGTGAGCTGCTCGGCCTTGACGCGATCCATAAAGTTCCAGACGAATGCGAGGAAAGACTTTGAACGTTAATGGATTTGTTGCGCTGCGGTCAAGCCGCGCCGCTCTCGGGCGGTTTGATAACATCGCCGCAGAACAGGCCTGACCGCACCCGCGGCAGCGAGGGAGGATCCTGGCAACCCGCAGCGAGCTTTCGGCGTTTCTCGAGGGCGTCGAGCGGCGTGCGTTCAAGCAGGCGGTATTTGCGGTGCGCGACGAGGAGGCCGCGCTGGATATCGTGCAGGACGCGATGCTGCGCCTGTCGGAGCGTTACGGCGGCGCGCCCCTGCAGGAGTTGCCGCCGCTGTTCCAGCGCATCCTGCAAAACGCCATCCGCGACTGGTTTCGGCGGCAGAAGGTCCGCGCGCTGTGGATGACGCCGCTGGCGTCGCTGGGGTCGGGCCGGGCCGAGGACGACGACCGCGACCCGCTGGAAACTTTGCAGCCCGCGGCGGGGTCGAAAACCCCGGAGACGCCAGCGGAACAGGTGGAGGGGTCGCAAGCTCTTGAAATCATTGAGCAAGAAATTTCCCGCCTGCCGCCGCGTCAACGCGAGGCCTTTATTCTGCGTTACTGGGAGGAACTCGACGTCGCTGAGACCGCTTTGGCCATGGGCTGCTCCGAGGGGAGCGTGAAAACGCACTGCTCGCGGGCGGCACATGCATTGGCCATAGCGCTCAAGGCACGCGGCATCACGCTATGACGACCATGAACGAACTGCAATTCGCCAACAGGATCCGGCACCTCCTCAACCAGGGCACGCGCCTCGAGCCGGCCATGGCCGAGCGCCTGCGCGCCGCGCGCGAGCGCGCCCTCGCCGCGCAGCGCCAGCCCGAAACCGAGCTGGCGCCGGCCTGGGCCGGGGGCGCGGCGGGCGGGCTGGGCGGCGTGGCCGGTTTTTCGCTTCGGGTCTTGCTTCCGGTCCTATTCGTGCTGCTGAGCGCGGCGGCCCTCTACGGATGGCAGGAAGGCCAGCGGTCGGCGGAAATCGAACAGATCGACGCCGAGCTGCTGACCGACGACCTGCCGATCGACGCCCTGCTCGATCGCGGCTTCGAGGCATGGCTCAAGAAGCACGCCGCGCGCTGACGCGGGCGCTCGCGGCGATCGCGCTTTCGCTTGCGCTCGGCGCGGCCCTCGCCGCAGGGCCCGCCAAGAAGAACGGCGGCCCGTCCTGGGCCGAGCTGACCGCGGACCAGCAGCAGGTCCTGGCGCCGCTCAAGTCCGACTGGGAAACCCTCAGTCCCGCGCGCAAGACCACCTGGGTCGGCATCGCCAAGCGCTATCCCGCCATGAAACCGCAGGTGCAGGAACGCGTCGTGCGCCGCATGCAGACCTGGGCGAAACTGACGCCGGAGCAGCGCGTCGCCGCCCGCGAGCGCTATCGCAGCCTCGGCAAGCTGCCGCCGGAAAAACGCCAGGACCTGAAGCAGCAGTGGGCCGAGTACCAGGCGCTGCCGCCGACCGAAAAGCGCCTGTTCGACGTGCCGCCCGGCTCGGGACCCGGCGCCAAGCGCAAGCCCCGCTCGGCTGCGAAGAGCCAGCCACCCCGGCCGAAGGCGAGCTCACCGCCGCCGTGAGCGGCAGCGCCGAGTTCGCGACGCCGAGCCTCGCGCGGCGTCTGGCCAGCCTGCTTTACGAATCGCTGCTGCTGTTCGCCGTGGGTTTCGCGGCGACCTGGCTGTTCTACTTCGCCAGCGGCGGACGCGGCGCCGAAGGCAGCGCGCGCACGCTGCTGCAGGTCTTCGTCGTCGCGGTGTTCGCCGCCTATTTCCTCTGGTGCTGGCTGCGCGGCGGCCAGACGCTGGCGATGAAGGCCTGGCGCATCCGGCTCGTGGCGCGGGACGGCAGCGGCCTGACCCCGGCGATCGCCCTCGCCCGCTTCGTTCTCGCGCTGCTCCTCATCGTGCCGCTTTTGGGCCTGGGGCTGCTCTGGGCGCTCTTTGACCGCGAGCGCCAGTTCCTGCACGACCGCCTCGCCGGCACGCGCCTCGTGCTGCTGCCGCCGCGCGGCGCGCGCTAGTCCGCGCCCGCGCCCCCGCGGCGCAGCCGCAGCCCGATCAGCAGCCGGTGCACCACCGGCCGGACGCGCTCGAGCCAGATCATCATCGCGAGCGCGGTGACGAAGAACAGCACGCTCGGCACCGCAGCGGCAGCCACCGGCGGCCAGTTCTGCAGCAGCCCGATGTGCGAAAACAGGCTATTCAGCATGTGGAAGAAGATGCCGAGCATGATGCCGAGAAACACCTTCACGCCGACCAGCCCGGCGCGCGCGTGCAGATAGGCGAACGGCAGCGCGAGCGCCATCATCACCAGCGTCGCCGCGGGGTAGAAGAGCTTCTTCCACATCGCGATCTCGTAGCGCTCGGTCTTCTGCTTGTTGCCCGCCAGGTGCTGCGTGTAGCGGTACAGCTTCCAGATCGACATGCGCTCCGGCACGACGAGCAGCACGTTCAGCAGCTCCGGGCTGACCGCGGAGCGCCATTGCGTTTCCGCGAGCCGGGCGGTGCTCGGGCCTTCGGCGCCGAAGCTGGTCTGCGCCACGCCGCTCAGGCGCCAGACGCCGGCGCCGGCGTACTCGCCGCGCTCCGCGGCGCTGATCCGGCGCAGCTGGTAGGCGGCGTCGAACTCGTAGATGCGGACCCCGAGCAGCACGCTCGACTCGCGCGCCTCGCGCACGTTGATGAACGAGCCCTCGTCCCTGAACCACAGCCCCGAGCGCAGGTCCTGGCCGATCGCCGAGCTCATCGCCTGCATGCGCAGGCGCTGCGCCGACTCCTCGGCGAAGGGCGCGATCCACTCGCCGATGACGAACGTCGCGACGACGAACACCAGGCCGCACTTGGCCAGGGCGAGCGCCGCCCGCTGCGGCGTCAGGCCCGCGGCGCGCATCACGATGAATTCGAAGTTGCTCGACAGGTGCGCGAGCACGTACAGCGTCCCGATCAGCACCGCCACCGGGAACAGCTCGTAGGCGTGCGAGGGCAGCCCGAGCAGCACGACGCTGAAGATCTGCCGCAGCTGGTAGTCGCCGCGCCCCAGGTCGCGCAGCTCGGCGATCAGGTCGAAGAACGCGAACAGGCCGAGAAAACCGATCAGCACGAAGCCGGCCGCGCCCCAGATCTGGCGCGCGAGATAGCGCTCGATGGTCGGCAGGCGCATCAGCGCCGCAACCCCTGCAGCGACATGCGGCGCGCGAACATCGCCGCGAGCACCAGCAGCATCACGCCGTGCACCAGCCACCAGCCGGTGGAGAACGCGAGCTTGCCCTGCGCCACGCGCGCCTGGCTCACCGACAGCAGGTTGGAGTAGGTGATGTAGACGAGCAGCGCCAGGATCAGGTTGATCGAGCGCCCGGCGCGCGGGTTGACGTAGGACAGCGGGATCGCGAGCAGCGACAGGATGAGCGCGGACAGCGGAATGCCGACGCGCCACAGCAGCTCCGCGCGGTTGACTTCGGACGGGCTCTCGATCAGCGCCAGCGTCGAGAGGCTGCGCTGGGTCGCCTCCGGTGTCTCGCCTTCCGGCGTCGCGATGCGCATCGCGTAGCGCTCGAATTCCATGACGCGGAAATCGGCCTCGCCCGGCACGCCCTCGTAGCGCCGGCCGCCGAACAGCACCAGAAAGCGGTCGCCGCCGGGCGCGATCTCGGTGATGCCCTTCTCGCTCATCATGACGCCGGTGCGGCCGTGCTGCGTCGAGTTGACGAACACGTTCTGCACCGAGCTCTTGTCGCCGGCGACGCCTTCGACGAAGAACACGCGCTCCTTCGAGCG
>SCUH01000261.1 GCA_004298295.1 Betaproteobacteria bacterium
GATGATGGTCACCTTGTGCACCGGGTCGGTCTTGGGCAGCAGCCGCGCCACCACCGTATGCCCGGCCTCGTGATAGGCGGTGTTGCGGCGCTCTTCCTCCGGCATCACCATCGAGCGGCGTTCGGCGCCCATCATGATCTTGTCCTTGGCGCGCTCGAAATCGTCCATGTCGACGAGGCGCTTGTTGCCGCGTGCCGCGAACAGCGCCGCCTCGTTCACCAGGTTGGCGAGGTCGGCGCCGGAAAAACCGGGCGTGCCGCGTCCGATGATGTCGGGCTTGACGTCGGGTGCGATGGGGACTTTGCGCATGTGCACCTTGAGGATCTCCTCGCGGCCGCGGATGTCCGGCAGCGGCACCACCACCTGGCGATCGAACCGCCCGGGCCTGAGCAGCGCCGGGTCGAGCACGTCGGGCCGGTTGGTCGCGGCGATCACGATGACGCCGACGGAAGCCTCGAAGCCGTCCATTTCCACCAGCAGCTGGTTGAGCGTCTGCTCGCGTTCGTCGTTGCCGCCGCCCAGTCCCGCGCCGCGCTGGCGCCCGACGGCGTCGATCTCGTCGATGAACACGATGCAGGGCGCGTGCTTTTTCGCCTGCTCGAACATGTCGCGCACGCGCGCCGCGCCGACGCCGACGAACATCTCGACGAAATCCGAGCCCGAAATGGAGAAGAACGGCACCTTGGCCTCGCCCGCGATGGCGCGCGCGAGCAGCGTCTTGCCGGTGCCGGGATTGCCCACCATCAGCACGCCGCGCGGAATGCGGCCGCCGAGCTTCTGGAACTTCGACGGATCGCGCAGGAAATCGACCAGCTCGGAGACCTCGTCCTTCGCTTCCTCGCAGCCGGCGACGTCGGCAAAGGTGACCGTGTTGGTGGACTCGTCCAGCATGCGCGCGCGCGACTTGCCGAAGCTGAAGGCGCCGCCGCGCCCGCCGCCCTGCATCTGGCGCATGAAGAAAATCCACACCCCGATCAGCAGCAGCATCGGGAACCACGACACGAAGATGTTCATGAGGAGGGACGGTTCCTCCTCGGGCTTGGCCTCGATCTTGACGCCGTACTTGAGCAGGTCGGACACCAGCCAGATGTCGCCCGGCGAGTAGCTCGTGACGCGCTTGCCCTCGGTGGTGGTGGCCTTCAGCTGCCGGCCCTCGATCAGCACCTTGGCGATGCGGCCCGCCTTCACTTCCTCGATGAACTGCGAATACTCCATCGGCGTCTGCACCTGCTGACGCGTGTTGAACTGGTTGAACACGGTCATCAGCACGAGGCCGATCACGAGCCAGATGACCAGGTTTTTAAGCATGTTGTTCAAGCACTTGCTCCTTGTTCGCGATGTCGCGCTCGCTGCAGTTTACGCCGTTTTGGCAGGGCCAAAAAGGCTTTGTCTTCAAAGACCTCTGAGACCGCGCGCGAGCAGATAGGTTTCCCTCGACTCGCCGCGCGAGGCGGCCGGTTTGCGCGTGCGCACTTCGCGGAACGCCGCCTTCAGCGCGGCCAGCACGGCGCCGAATTCCCCGCCCTGGAACACTTTCGCCAGCAGCGTGCCGCCCGGCTTGAGGTGCCGCCGGCAGAATTCGATCGCCGCCCGCAACAGATCCGCCGCGCGCGCCTGGTCCGCCGAGGCGATGCCGGACAGGTTGGGGGACAGGTCCGACAGCACGAGGTCCGCCTGCTGCCCGCCGAGCGCCGAGGCGATCGCGGCCTGCACCCCGGAATCGCAGAAATCTCCGCGCAGCACGATGACTCCCGAGATGGGGGCGATTTCCAGCAGATCAACTGCCACCACGAGCCCCCCGGGCGCTACGCGCGCCGCCGCGATCTGCGACCAGCCGCCGGGCGCCGCGCCCAGGTCCACGACCCGGGCGCCGGGACGCAGCAGGCGTTCCCGGGCGTCGATCTCCAGCAGCTTGAAGGCCGCCCGCGAGCGGTACCCGGCCGCGCGCGCGCGGCGCACGAACGGGTCAGCGACGTGCCGCTGCAGCCAGCGCTGGCTCGACTTGGTGCGCAAGCGCGCGGCCCGTCACTTCGCTTCGAGCCGCCACACGCCGTCCCAGTCGGAGGGCGGCGGGTTCGCCCCCAGGCGCGCGCAGCGCTCGACGTACAGCGCCGCGGCGCGGTCCTGCGGATTGATCGCGACCACCTTCTCGAACAGGCCGGCGGCGGCGGCGAATTCGCGCTGCCGGTAATGCCTCATGGCATCGCGGAAGATGCCGAGCGCCTCGGCGAGGTTCGGGTAGCTCGACTCGCCATGGTGCTCGAGGATTTCGTAGATCGCGACCGGCTGCGTCTTGCCCTTGACCACGATGCGGTCGAGCTTGCGCGCGCGGTAGGTGCCGCGCAGCCGCTCGTAGGTGAACTCGCTCACCAGGAGATGCGCGCCGTACTGCTTGCAGGCCGACTCCAGGCGCGAGGCGAGGTTCACGCCGTCGCCGATCATGGTGTAGTCCATGCGCTTCTTCGAGCCGATGTTGCCCGAGACCACCTGGTCGGTG
>SCUH01000262.1 GCA_004298295.1 Betaproteobacteria bacterium
GCGCAGCACGTCCAGCACCTGCTTCTTGAGTCCGCTGAAGGCGAGCACCACCCCGTTTTCCGCGAGCCGCTGCGCCAGCAGGCGGAGGGTCTGCTCGCCCGAGGCGTCGATCTGATTGATGCCGTCCGCCACCACCAGGACGTAGCGCGCCTTGGGAAAACGCGCCGAGATGTCGAGCAGCGAATCCTCGAAATACGGCACGTTGCCGAAGTAGAGCTGCCCGTCGAAGCGCACCGCGATGATGTGTTCGCTCAAGGGCAGCCGGTGTACGGCGGCATCCCGCAGGGTGCCGTCCGGATGCCGTCCCAGGAGCGCGATGCGCGGTCGCATGGTGCGGTAAAGGAACATCAGGACCGACAGGCCGGCGCCGACCAGAATGCCCAGATCGAGGTGCGGCGCGAGCGCGAGCACCGCCGCGAACGTCAGCGCTCCGGCGACGCCGTCGTGGCGCTGCACGCGCCAGGCGTGACCGATGGCGTCGAAGTGGATCAGGGAGATCACGGCCAGCATGATCACCGCCGCCAGCACGGCCTGCGGCAGGTGATGCAGCAGCGAGGTCAGGAAAAGCAGCGTCAGCATCAGGATCAGTGCCGTTACCGCCGAGGCCAAGCCGCTGCGCGCGCCGGCCTGGTAATTCACCGCCGAGCGCGAGAACGATCCGCTCGCGGGAAAGCACTGCGTGAAGCTGCCCGCCAGGTTGGCGAGCCCCTGTCCCACCAGTTCCTGGTTCGGATCGAGCCGCTGCCGCGTGCGCGCCGCGATCGCCTTGGCGATCGAGATGGCCTCCATGAAGCCGATCAGCGAAATCACGAGCGCTGTCGACAGCAGGCTCGCAACCGTGGCGAGGTCAAGGCGCGGCGTCCGGATCTCCGGCAATCCGGCGGGGATCTGTCCGACGACCTCGCCGCCGCCGGCGAAGCGGATGCCGTCATGGTCGAGCGTCTGGATGCGCCAGCGCACGCCGTCGGGCTGCGCCGCGCTGCCGAGCGGCAGGAAGCGGATCGCCCCGGTGGCGTCGCGAGCCTGCTCGAAGACCAGCTTGCGCAGCAGGCGCAGCCGGCGCCGGTTTTCCATGGCGCGATCCTCGATGCGCAGGCCCAGCAGTTCGATTTCGTAATTGAGCGCCGCCACGTGCTGCCAGCTGCCCGGCGCGTCGCGGCTCGTGCGCGCGAGCTCCGCGCGCTTTGCGGCGCGCTCCGAGTCCAGGGTCTCGATACGCCGCCGCGCCTCGAGGTATTGCCCCGCGAGCGCGCGTGCCTCGGAGTCGGCCAGCTGCTCCAGACTGCCGCTCGCGTTGCGCTCGAAGTGCGTGACGGCGCTGACCGCAGTGGCGATCGCCACGGTGATGAGGATGCCGGGCCACTTCGGCAGGTAACGCCGGAACGCAAGCATGCTGGCGAATGCGCCGGCGCCGTAGGCCAGCGTCGGCCAGTGCGCATCCGTCGATTGCTGCAGCACGCCCCAGACGTCGAGCAGGAAGTAATCGCTGCGCGGCATCGGCACGCCGAGCAGCTTGTTCAGCTGCGAGAGGGCGATGATGATGGCGGCCGCGCTGGTGAAGCCGGCGATCACGGGGTGCGACAGGAAGTTCACCACAAAGCCCATGCGAAAGGCGCCCAGCGCAAGCTGAATGCAGCCGACCAGGAACGCGAGGCTGACCGCGAGCAGCACGTATTGCGCCGAGCCCTGCGCCGCAATCGGCGTCAGCGCCGCTGCCGTGAGCAGCGAGACGACGGCGACGGGCCCGGTCGCGAGTTGCCCCGAGGAGCCCCAGAGGCCGGCGACCAGCACGGGCAGGAACGCGGTGTAGAGGCCGTAGTGCGCGGGCATGCCG
>SCUH01000263.1 GCA_004298295.1 Betaproteobacteria bacterium
GGTTTGCGGCAACCAGGGTTTGAGCGCGAGCGCCGCCTGCGCGAGCGGTGCGCCGGCCAGCGATTCGCGCCACGCCGGCTCGCGCGGCACGCTGCTCAGCCCGGCCAGCAGGACTGCGGCAAGTACGATCAGGGCGCCCCGCGCGATGCCGAACAGCGCGCCGAGCACCCGGTCGAGCCCGGCGAGGCCCACGGCATGCACCGCCTTCGACAGCAGCAAACCGATCAGCGTCGTGACCACCAGCGAGCCGATGAAGATGGCGATGAACGCCGCGGCAAGGCGCAGTTCCGGCGACGGGATCGCCTGCGGCAAGGTTTCGCCCAACGGGCCCGCGAAGAGGTTCGCCGCAAGGAACGCGATCACCCAACCGAGAATCGAAATCACCTCGCGCACCAGGCCGCGCCAGGCGCCCCAGAGGATCGAGACGAGCAGCACTCCGATCACGCTGTAATCGATCCAGGTCACGACTTGGCGAGCACGTTGCCGGGCTTGAGGCCCAGGCGCTGGAGCTGGCGTTGCGCCTGCTCGGCGGCATCGCGCGTGGCGAAGGGTCCGGCGCGAATGCGCGTGACCGTGCCTGTGGCGGTCGCGAGCGGCTCCGTGTAGTAAGGCAGGCGCGCGGCTTTCAGCTTGCCGACGAGATCTTTGACCTTCGCCGGGCTGGCCAGCGCCGCGACCGGAACGACGAACTGCTCGCTGCTGGCGGTCGCGGGCACGGGCGCCGCAGCCGGGACCGCGAGCACCGGCTTTTCTTCCGCCTTGGGTGTCGCCGGCTCGGGCTTGGGCGCCACGGGTGCCGTCACGGCCGGCGCGGATGGCGCTGCGGCTTGCGGCGCGAGCGGTGGCGCAGCTTTCGGCGCCGCCTTGGGCGAAAAACCGGCGTCGTCCTCGCCCGGGATGCGCACGCTGATCGGCGGCGCGCTCGAATTCGGCTCCGGATCGAACACCATCGGCAGCACGATCGCAGCGAGCAGCACCAGCGCGATCGCGCCGACCAGACGGCGCCGTCCGCGGCGCCTGAGGAGATTGACGTCCTGTGCTTCAGCCATGGCTGCGCGGATCCAGCATCGCAATCGCCTCTGCGACGGTCAGAAACGATCCAAAAACGACGATTTTATCATTCTCACCTGCCTCGCTTCGCGCCGCCGCGAGCGCCGCGCCGGGATTCGCGTGCCGTTGCACGGGCGCCGTGACGCCGGCTGCGGCCGCCGCGACCGCAACCTGCTCCGCGCTCGCGCCGCGCGCACCGCCGAGCCCCGCGACATGCCAGCGCGTGATGCGCGGCGCCAGAGCGCGCGCCACGCCCGCAATGTCCTTGTCGCGCAGCATGGCAAACACCGCGATCGTCTGCGGCGCGTAGCCGCTGGCAGCGAGATTTTGCGCCAGCACGGCGGCCGCCTCCGGATTGTGCGCAACATCCAGGACGATCTGCGGGCGGCCCGGAATCACCTGGAATCTGCCCGCGAGGGTCACGTTCGCCAATCCGCGCCGGATGTCCTGCATGCCCACTGGCAGCGTCGCGCGCATGGCATCGAGCGCCGCGAGCGCACCGGAGGCGTTGCGTAGCTGGATGGCGCCCCTGAGCGCCGGATGGGCGAGCCCGGACCGCCGTCCGGCCGCGCCCCAATACGACCACTGTGCCCTGCCTTCGTCCACGTAGCCGAAATCCCGTCCCAGGAGCAGCAACTGCGCCCCGATCCGGCGCGCCTCGGCGAGCGCGCCCGCCGGCGGCTCCGGATCGACCACCACGGCCGGTTTGCCGGGACGGAAAATCCCCGCCTTTTCGCGGCCGATCGCCTCGCGCGAATCCCCCAGGTAGTCGACGTGATCCAGTGCCACGCTGGTCAGCACCGCGCAATCGGCATCGAAAACGTTGACGGCGTCCAGACGTCCGCCAAGGCCGACCTCCAAGACCACCGCGTCGAGGCGCTCGCGCGCGAACAGCCACGCCGCGGCCAGGGTGCCGAACTCGAAATAGGTCAGCGGCACCTGCCCCCGCGCCAGCTCCACCGCGGCAAAAGCCTCGCACAGCGCGGCCTCGTCCGCCTCGCGACCGAGGATGCGCACGCGCTCGCCATAGTGCAGCAGGTGCGGCGACGTATACATCCCGACGCGATAGCCCGCGGCGCGCAGCATCGACTCGAGCATGGCCGTCGTCGAACCCTTGCCGTTGGTTCCGGCCACCGCGAACGCCGGGCAGGTGAAATGCGCCCCCAGGCGGCCGAGCACTTCGCGCACCCGCTCCAGGCCCAGCGCGATCGGCTGCGGATGCTGATGCTCGATGAATGCGAGCCAGTCCCGCAGTTTGCGCGCACTCATGATCGACCTTGAGCGGCGGCCGCGGCGGACGCCGCCCGGCGGTAGCGCGGCACGGGCGCTTCAGGAGGCGGCGTCTGCCGGGCGCCGCTGCAGCAGCGTCAGCACGCGATGCAGCTTGTCGCGCATCTGGCGCCGGTCGACGATCATGTCGATGGCGCCCTTTTCGAGGAGGAATTCGGCGCGCTGGAATCCTTCGGGCAGTTTCT
Organism: Betaproteobacteria bacterium; assembly: GCA_004298295.1. Taxonomy (GTDB): domain Bacteria; phylum Pseudomonadota; class Gammaproteobacteria; order Burkholderiales; family SG8-39; genus 2-02-FULL-66-14. The sequence continues at coordinate 2,526 of SCUH01000263.1, forward strand.
GCCGGACCGTCTGCTCGATCACGCGCGGGCCGGCGAAACCGATCAGCGCCTTCGGCTCCGCGATCACGACGTCGCCGATCATGGCAAAACTCGCCGACACGCCCCCCATGGTCGGATCGGTCAGCACGGAGATGAACGGCAGGCCGCGCCGGTCGAGGTCGGTCAGCGCCGCGTTGGTCTTCGCCATCTGCACCAGCGACAGCAGCCCTTCCTGCATGCGCGCGCCGCCCGTGGCCGTGAAGCACACCAGGGGCAGTTTCTGCTCGATCGCGACGCGCACGCCGCGCACGAAGCGTTCGCCCACCACCGACCCCATCGAGCCGCCCATGAACTCGAACTCGAACACGGCGCAGACCAGGCCCAGCGAATGGATCGCACCCTGCATCACCACCAGCGCGTCGGTCTCCCCGGTCTGCGCCTGCGCTTCGGACAGCCGCTCCGGATACTTGCGCGAATCGCGGAACTTGAGGCCGTCCACCGGCAGCACTTCGGCGCCGATCTCGAAGCGCCCGTCCGCGTCGAGCAGGGCTTCGAGCCGCGCGCGCGCGCTCATGCGCTGGTGATGGCCGCATTTCGGGCAGACGTTGAGGTTCTTTTCCAGGTCCGCGCTGTAGAGCACGGCGTCGCAGCCAGGGCACTTGGTCCACAGGCCCTCGGGCACGGTCTTGCGCGGACCCGTGCTGCGCTGGATCTTCGGCGGCAGCAGTTTCTGCAGCCAGCTCATGAATCCAGCGCCTCGCGGATCGGCCGCACGAAGGCGCGCGCACGCTCCACGGCCTGCGCCTCGGGAACCCGTTCCAGTTCCTCGATCAGCCGGCTGGCGATGACCACCGCGTCGGCCTGGCGGGCGATGCGCCGCGCCGAGTCGGCATCGCGGATGCCGAAACCGACGCCGATCGGCAGCTGCGTCGCGGCGCGGATCTTCGGCAGCTTCGCCAGCACCTCCTCGACATCGAGATGCCCCGCACCGGTGACGCCCTTCAGTGAAACGTAGTAGATGAAACCGCTGCCGACGCGCGCCACCTCCTCGACGCGCTGCTCGGTCGAGGTCGGCGCAAGCAGGAAGATCGGATCGATGCCGTGGCGCTGCAACGCCTGCGCGAATGCAGCGCACTCCTCCGGCGGGTAATCGACCACGATCAGGCCATCGACGCCGGCGTCGCTCGCGGCGGGGACGAAACGCTCGACGCCCATCGCCTCGATCGGATTGGCGTAGCCCATCAGCACGATCGGCGTCGTGGTGTCACGCGCGCGGAAACTGCGCACCATGCCGAGCACATCGCTCAGCGCCACGCCCTTGGCGAGCGCGCGTTCCGAGGCGCGCTGGATCACGGGACCGTCCGCCATCGGATCGGAAAACGGCACGCCGAGCTCGAGGATGTCGGCGCCGGCTTCGACCAGGCCGTGCATCAGCGGCACCGTCAGCGCCGGGCTCGGGTCGCCCGCGGTGACGAACAGGATGAGCGCCTTGCGCTGCCGGGACTTGAACGCTTCGAACAGGGCCTGGATGCGCGACATCGCTAGAGCGTGATGCCCGACAGGCGCGCCACGGTGTCGATGTCCTTGTCGCCGCGCCCCGAAAGGTTGACCAGCAGCACCTTGTCGCGCGTCAGTGTCGCCGCCAGTTTCGCGGCGTGGGCGAGCGCGTGCGCCGACTCGAGCGCGGGGATGATGCCCTCGTAGCGGCACAACTCGTGAAATGCGTGCAGCGCCTCGGTGTCGCCCACCGCGACGTACTCGGCGCGCCCGGTGTCCTTGAGCCAGGCATGCTCGGGGCCGACCCCCGGGTAATCGAGACCGGCGGAGATCGAATGCGTCGGCGCGATCTGGCCGTCGGCATCCTGCAGCAGATAAGTGCGGTTGCCGTGCAGCACGCCGGGCCGGCCCGCGCACAGCGACGCCGCGTGACGGCCGGTGGCGATGCCTTCGCCCGCGGCCTCGACGCCGATCAGACGCACGCCCGCGTGCGGCACGTAGGCGTGGAAGATTCCCATGGCGTTGGAACCGCCGCCGACGCAGGCGATCACCGCATCGGGCTGGCGCCCGGCGAGTTCGGGCATCTGCTCGACGCATTCGCGGCCGATCACGGCCTGGAAATCGCGCACCATCATCGGGTACGGATGCGGGCCGGCGACCGTGCCGATGATGTAGAAGGTGTTCTCGACGTGCGTCACCCAGTCGCGCATCGCCTCGTTGAGCGCATCCTTGAGCGTCTTCGATCCGGATTCGACCGGAACCACCGTGGCGCCGAGCAGCTTCATGCGGTAGACGTTCGCCGCCTGCCGCCCGATGTCCTCCGCGCCCATGTAAACCACGCACTGCATGCCGTAGCGCGCCGCCACCGTGGCGGTGGCCACCCCGTGCTGTCCGGCGCCGGTCTCCGCGATGACGCGCGGCTTGCCCATGGTGCGCGCAATCAGCGCCTGGCCGACCGTGTTGTTGATCTTGTGCGCGCCGGTGTGATTCAGGTCTTCGCGCTTGAGGTAGATCTGCGCGCCGCCGATGCGCTCGGACCAGCGTCGCGCGTGATACACCGGGCTCGGCCGCCCGACGAAATGCTTCAGCTCGTGGCGCAGCTCGTCGTGGAACGCGGCGTCGCCGCGACAGTGCTCGTAGGCCTGGCGCAGCTCGGCCAGCGCGTGCATCAGCGTCTCGGCGACGAACACGCCGCCGTAGGGACCGAAATGCCCG
>SCUH01000264.1 GCA_004298295.1 Betaproteobacteria bacterium
CTCGCCGGCGAGTTCCTGCGTCACCGCCTGCACCCGCGAGCCGCGCATGCCGACACAGGTGCCGATGGGATCGATGCGCTTGTCGTTGGTGTGCACCGCGATCTTGGCGCGGATGCCGGGATCGCGCGCCGCCGACTTGATCTCGAGCAGCCCCTCCTCGATCTCGGGCACTTCCAGCTCGAACAGCTTCATGATGAACTGCGGCGCGGTTCGCGACAGGATGAGCTGCGGGCCACGCGCGCCGCGGTCGATCTTCTGGACCCAGGCGCGCACGCGGTCGCCCGAGCGCAGATTCTCCTTCGGAATCATCTGCTCGCGCGGCAGCAGCGCCTCCAGCCGGCCGGACTCCACGATGGCGTTGCCGCGCTCCATGCGCTTGATGGTGCCGGTGACCAGTTCGTCGCCGCGCGACAGGAAGTCGTTCAGGATCTGCTCGCGCTCGGCATCCCGTATCCGCTGCAGGATCACCTGCTTGGCGGCCTGCGCGCCGATGCGGCCGAACTCGATCGCCTCGAGCGGTTCCTCGATGTAATCCTCCAGCTTGGCGTCGGGCTTGCGCTGCAGCGCCTCGCTGAGTCCCAGCTGCTGCGGCGGGACCTCGATCAGCTCGTCCGGCACCACCTTCCAGCGGCGGAAGGAATCGTAGCTGCCGGTGTTGCGGTCGATCGCGACCCGCACGTCGACGTCTTCGGTGAAGCGTTTCTTGGTCGCCGAGGCGAGCGCCAGCTCGAGCGCGCCGAAGACCACGTCGCGATTGACGTTCTTCTCGCGCGCCAGCGCATCGACCAGCAGCAGAATTTCCCGACTCATCAATGGTTCCTCAAGTCATACCTCCGGAACGAGCCGCGCCCGCTCCATCGCATCCAGCTGCAGCGCCACCGGCTGCCCGTCGACCTCGAGCGTCACCACGCCCTGGGCGACGCCGCACACCCGGCCGACGAAGCGGCGGCGCCCGTTTTCGTCGGGCAGGCGCATGCGCACGTCGGCGCGCCGGCCCGCGAAGCGCGCAAAATCGCGCTCGCCGCGCAGCGGCCGGTCGAGGCCCGGCGAAGACACTTCCAGCCGGTCGTAATCGATGCCCTCGACCGCCAGCACACGCTGCAGCTGGCGCGTCACCTCGGCGCAATCGTCCAAGTTCACGCCGCCCGGCTTGTCGAGGAACAGGCGCACCAGGCGCCCCCGCTGGGACACTTGCGTGTCCACAAGCTCGTAGCCCATGCCGTGCACGGTGGATTCCAGGACCTCTGCCAGCGTCGTCATTGCCCGTTCCGGCGGCACAAACAAAAAATGGGCCGAAGCCCATCCCAAAACATTTGAAGTTTAACAGCTTTTCCCCTGCCGGACAATATTCCAGGGGCACCCAATCACTGCAATGCGCGCACCTCGCGCGGCGCCAGCTCGAACCACCGCCCGGGCGCCAGATCGCGCGGCAACTCGACCGGGCCGAAGCGGATGCGCCGCAGCCGGCTGACGCGGCAGCCGACCGCCTCGAACAGGCGGCGCACCTCGCGATTGCGGCCCTCGCGC
>SCUH01000265.1 GCA_004298295.1 Betaproteobacteria bacterium
GCCTCGCCGAGCACGCGCCGCGTATCGGCGCCATACTTCGGCGCAAACGCGAGTTCGGCGTGCGAGCCCGGCACCTCCACCGCCATCGGCTGCATGCGCACGCGGCGGCCGTCGGGCAGCGCGGTGCGCGTCAGGTGCGCGCCGAGCTGCGGCAGCTCGCGCACCTGCCGGACGTCGAAGATGCGCGTCGCGGGAATGCTCGCCGCGCTCAGCTCGGCGAGCAGGTCCTCGACCGAATGCTGCCGCGTCACCTGCGCCATGTCGCGGTGGATCGCCTCGCGCTCGCGATGACGGCCCTCATTGGTGCGGCGGACAGCGTTGGCGATGCTGGCGAATTTCGGGCTCTCGCTCAACCGCTTCCACTGCGCGTCGCTGCCGATCGCGAGATAGACGAAGCCGTCCTTGGCCGGATAGACGTTGGTGGGAATGAACTTGCGGTGCTCGTTGCCCGCGCGCGTGATCTCGTTCGACTCGCAGCCGAAGTCGATGAGCGGCAGCACGGTGATCAGCCACGAGGCGGCTGCCTGCAGCATCGAGACGTGGATCGCCTTGCCGCGGCCGGTCTCGTGGCGCTCGAGCAGCGCGAGCATCACGTTGGCGTACACCTCGTCGCCCGCCTTCAGGTCGATCACCGGCAGGCCCATCACGGTGGGCGCGCCCTTCGGGTCGCCCGTCACCTCCATGTAGCCGCACATCGCCTGGATCACCGGGTCGTAGCCGGGTGCCTCGGGATACTGCGGCCCCATCGCCGAGATGCCGGCCCAGATCAGGTCCGGCTTCACCGCCGCGAGCGTCGCGTAATCGATGCCCAGCGACTGATAGCGCGAGGGCACGGTGTTGCAGCAAAAGACGTCGACGTCGAGCGCGCGGATGAGGCGCTGCAGCGCGTCGCGGCCGCGCGCGTCCTTGAGGTTGAGCGCGATCGCTTCCTTGCCGACGTTGGGCGCGATGAAATAGCTGCGCCGGTCATCGTCCGCTACGCGCGTGCCGATGTAGCGGTTGGGATCGCCCGGCAGTCCGCCGCCCGAAGGCGTCGCTTCGATGCGGATCACGCGCCAGCCCAGTTGCGCGAACCTGAGCGTCGCCGAGGGCAGCGACAGCGCCTGCTCCAGGCTGAGGACCGTGCGCCGCTTCACGCCGGCACGTTCCAGACCGGCAGAGGCAACTGCCCGCGCAGCGCGCGATACACGCGTTCGGGGGTGAAGGGAAGCGAGGTGATGCGCACGCCGGTGGCGTTGTTGATCGCGTTGGCCACCGCCGCGGCGACGCAGATCGCGGGCGACTCGCCCACGCCCTTCGCGCCCTGCGGTCCCTCCCCGTCCATGGTCTCGATGAAAGCGACGTCGATCTCCGGGATTTCGGGCGCGGTCACGAGCTTGTAGTCGCGGAAGTTCGGGTTCTGCACGCGGCCGTGTTCCACGATCAGGTTCTCGGTGAGCGCGTAGCCCTGGCCCATCACCACCCCGCCTTCGATCTGGCCTTCGATGCCGAGGCGGTTGATGACGCGCCCGACGTCGTGCGCCGCGGTGATCTTCAGCAGGCGCACGATGCCGGTGGCGGTGTCCACCTCCACCTCGGCGACCTGCGTCGCCCAGGCGTAGGCGGCCGAGACGTCGCCCTTGAACTGCCGGTCCTGGTGCTTGCTCGGCGGCTCGTAATAGAAGGTCGTCATCACGAGCTCCGCCTTG
>SCUH01000025.1 GCA_004298295.1 Betaproteobacteria bacterium
GGCTGCGAAATCGCCGATGACGTGCATGTCCTTCTGCCAGACCTCGACCTTCATGGTCGCGTCCGAGTAATCCTCGGCGACCATCATCGGGCCGCGTACCTGGAACATGCGCGAGCCCCCCGCGCCGTCGCCGATCACCTTGTAAACCAGCGCCGGATCGAGCCCCGCCTTGCGCGCGAACGTGAACGCCTCTGCGGCCGCGACGTTGTGGATCGCAACCAGCAGATTGGCGACCAGTTTCATGCGGGTGCCGTTGCCGAAGGCGCCCAGATGGTGGTGCGCGCGCGCGAAGCCATCGAACACCGGGGCGCAGCGCTGGTAGGCGCGGCGCGCCCCGCTGGCGTACACCACCAGGTCGCGCGTGCGCGCCTGCGCGCCGGTACCGGAGAGCGGCGCGTCGAGCATGACCACGCCGGCCGCAGCGAGGCGCTTGCGCGCGGCCTGCTTGTCATCCAGGGACAGGGTGCTGGTCTCCACCACGATTCGCCCGCGCGGCTGGCGCGCTGCGATCGCCTGCACGACCTCCTGCAGCGCCGCGGCCGAGGGCAACGACGTCACCACGATCTCGCAGCGGGTCGCCACCTCGCTCGCCGAGCGCTGCGGATGGCCGCCCGCCGCGGCGAGCGCCCGGCGTCGCGCCGCGACGATATCGTGGCCGTGCACATCGAACCCGGCGCGCACCAGATTGGCGCTGATGGCCGAACCCATGATGCCCAATCCGATCACGCCGATCGATGATTTCACGCGCAAGGCATTGTGCGGCCGATGGGTTGCCATCTGCGCAATTTTGATCGCGTTTGCACGGGAGACGGTTGCGGCAATGTTACCCGAGGTCATGGAATCGTTCACCGGCTGCCGCATCCCGCGCTGCGGCGCGGCGGTACACTCGCTTGATCCCACCCTGGAGTGGATGGCATGAGTGCGCTTGAAGGCCGCATGCCCGAACTGCTGGACGCGGTCGTGTGCGCGGCACAAGGGGCCGGCGAGCGCTTGCGCGAGGAATTCTTCCGGCCAGCGGGGCCGCGCGGTGCGCGCGGCAAGGCACCGATCGATACCGAAATCGAGGACACGCTGCGTGCGACGCTGCAGGCGCTGCTGGCGTGCTCCTTTCTCGGCGAAGAGACCGGTCTTGCGCCGGGGCCGGTCGGTGGCTTGCGCTGGGTCGTCGACCCGCACGACGGCACGAGCGAATTTCTGAAAGGCAATCGCGGCTCGGCGGTCTCCATTGCACTGTTGCGCGGCGACGGGCTGGCGGGTCCCGCAGCGGCGGCGGCGAGCGCGGAGATCGTGCTCGGCGTCGTGCATTGCCCCTTTGCCCCGGACCGCGGCGCCGACAGCATCGCGTGGGCCGAGGGTTGCGGACCGATCCGGCGCAATGGCCAGGCGGTCGAGGCCGGCCTTCCGCGCGGGCGGCTCGAGCGCGGCGCCATTGTCTGGACGACCGCATCCGGGGCGCTGCGTCCGCATGCGTTTTCGCGCGCGCTCGCGCCGGCGCGCTTCGTCGCCATGCCGAGCATCGCCTATCGCCTGGCGCGCATCGCGGCCGGCGATGGTGTGGCGACGCTTTCGCTGCATTCGGTGAACGAATACGACATCGCGGCAGGCACGGCACTGGTGCGCGCGGCGGGCGGCGTCGTGCACGACGCCAAGGGGCATGACATCGCCTTCGCCGGGGCCGAAAACGCGCGGGTGCCGGGGTGCGTTGCGGGCGCGCGCGAAGCCGTGCTTGCACTGGTCGGCAAGGACTGGGAGAGCGTTCTGCGCGAACCGAAGATCGAGCCGCGCCTGGCGCTCGGTTTTCCGCGCAATCCCGACGAGGCGCGCCTTGCGCGCGCGCAAGGCTGCCTGCTTGGGCAGGCGATCGGCGACAGCCTCGGTGCGCAGGCCGATGCGGGCGCGCCCACCGATGACGGCGAGCTGGCGATCGTGCTGGCGCGCGCGATCGCGCGCGAAAGACGCTACGACGCCAAGGCTGCATTTAGGGCGTACGGCGAGTGGCGCGAGTCGCATCCGGTTGACGTCGGCCGCGCGTCGCATGGATCGCTGATGCGCGTCGTGCCGATCGGCATCTGGGCCGCAGGCGATCCGGTGCGTGCCGCGCGCGCCGCGCGCGAGGACTCGGCGCTCATGCGGCCGAATGAGGTTTGCGAGGAGGCCTGCGCGGGGTACGCCGCCGCGATTGCGGCAGGCGTCTCTGGCGGCGCGCGGGCCGACATGCTCGTCGCGGCCCGCGCGCACTGCAGCGGTGAAGCGCGCGCCGCGATCGAGCGCGGCGCGGGAAATGAGCGGCTGGCGGACTGCGATTCCAACGCGAGCGACTGTCTGCCCGCGTTGCAGAACGCGTTTCGGCAACTCTGCCATGCAAGCGATTTCGAACAGGCACTGATTGCCACGGCGAGCGCAGGCGGTGACGCCGGCATCCGCGGTGCTGTCGCCGGCGCATTGCTCGGCGTAGCCCATGGGCGCGCGGCGATTCCGCAACGCTGGATTCTGCCGGTGCTCGCCTGCCGCCCGGGCGCCGCAGCGGGCGCGCCGCAGGCGCGGCCGATGACGTGCTGGCCGGACGACGTGCTGGAACTGGCCGAAGCGCTGATTACCGGCTAGCGCCTCAGGCGGCCTGGACCTGATCGGACACGGCGGGCAGCGCCACCTGCCAGGACTCCGCCACGACCTGCAGCAGCGCGGCGATGAGCGGATCGGCAGCGCGCTCGGCGCGGTAGATGAACCACAGGGTCGTACGCACGCGCGCCTTGGTCCAGATGCAGACTTCGCCGGCGCGCTGGCGTTCCAGCGCGAGGTCCTCGCGCATCAGCGATACGCCGAGCCCGGAGGCGACCAGGTTGCTGATCACCGCCTCGGTGTCGGCTTCGATGAATTTGCCGGGCTCGACGCCATGCTCGCCGAAAAGGCCCTGCAGCAGGTGGTGGTGGGTGCTGATCTGCGGCGTCACGATCCAGGGCAGCGCGGCGAGTTCGTCCCATCCCGCGCCGTCGATGCGCGCCTTCCAATCCGCGGGCGCCGCGACGCGGTAGATGACTTCCCTCAGCGCGATCCCGGCAACCTGCGACGAACTCATGTCGCCGTAGTAAAAGCTCGCGTCGAGATTGCCGTCGCGTACCGCTTCGAACGCGGCTCCCGTGATCTCGTGATGCAGCTCGAGTTCCAGCAGCGGATAGCGTTCGACCGCCTTGCCGAGAACGTCGCCGAGGTGCAGGAACTGCGGATCGCTCAGCGTGCCGATACGCAGCCGCCCGGCGACCTCTCCCTGCACGGCACGCGCCGCGCGCCGCAGGGCATCCGCCGCCGCGAGCACGCGTTCGGCGTGCGCCAGCAGTTCGCGCCCCGCGCGCGTGGGGTGCATGCCGTTCGGCGTGCGTTCGAACAGCCGCACGTCGAGTTCTTCCTCGAGCGCCTTGATCTGGGCGCTGAGCGCCGGCTGGCTGACGTGCAGGCGCTCCGCTGCCCGGGTCAGCTGTCCGGCGTCGGCGACCGCGGCAAAGGCGCGAAGTTGGTAGAGCTCCATGGGATGTCCGGTAGTATTCTAGCGGTAAAATGCTGCGGTGCATCAATCACTTGCATGACATCGGCAGATCAGAACCTAAGTATCTGTATTTGCGATTTGATTTATCGATATGAGAGGACGATATTGGCATCATGCAACGCACCATTCGAGGTGCTCAGGAGATGACCGTGAGAGCCGTCCTACCGTTTTACGAAGGCGACAGTATCGTCCATTACGGAGCGGGCGTCGCCCGGTCCGAAGTTTCGACCCCGGCGGCGAAGCCGTCGCTGTGGGCAGGCGTCGGCCGTATCGTGGCCGGGTTCTTCCGTTGGCTCGAACGGGGCGTGGAACGCGCGCGCTACCGCGAGCTCGAGCGCTATCTCGCCGAGTCGGGCGACGTGTTCGAACTCGAGCGGCGCATCCGCAAGGTCGAGCTCAGGTACGGCGAGCGCTTCGATCCGTTTGGCTGAGAGGCTCCGCGTCATGTTCAAGATCGAGAAGACGCGGGCCGTGGATCCTGACGCCTGGCAGGACGCGGATCGCGGCCGCGCCATCGACAAGGCACGCGCCGCGCTGGTTGCCCCCGGCGACGTGGTGACGGTGACGGATTCCGGCTCCGGCGAAACGCTGTGGATGGCCGTGTTCGGCCGCGACGGTCGCTGCCACGAGTGGTCCGGCCAGGAGCCGCGCCAAGTGCGCGTGTCGCCCCTGCTTTCCACGCTGGACTGAGCGCCCGCCGTCGTATTTGCGGGGGGCCGGAGTTCGGCCTAGACTGCGCCTTCCGCAAGTTTGCCCAACGCCCCGGCCACGGGGCGTTTTTGTTCCGATGACGACACCCGAAACCCAGTTCGACCCCGATGTCACGCGCTTCGGCTCGTCGCGCTCGCAAAAGCGCCTCGAGGACGATCGCCTGCTCGCCGGCAGGGGTCTGTACAGTGACGATCGCGTATTCCCGGGCCAGGCGTGGCTCGTGCTCGCGCGCTCACCGCACGCGCACGCGCGCATCGTGTCGGTGGATCTCGCCGCGGCGCGCGCCGCCCCCGGAGTCATCGCCGCCTGGTCGATCGCAGAGCTGCGCGCGGACGGTGTGGGACACATTCCGTTCCCGCCACTTTTCAAGCGCGCCGACGGCTCGCCCATGGCCGCGCCGCCGCGCACGCTGCTGGCCGAGGGCAAGGTGTTCTACGTCGGCCAGCCGGTGGTGGCGGTGATTGCCGAGACGCGCGAGCAAGCGCAGGACGCAGCGGAGTTGGCGCAGCTCGAGTACGATGAGTTGCCCTGCGTGGTCGATCCGCGCCGCGCAGTGCAGGCGGGTGCACCGCAACTGTGGCCCGATGCGCCGGGCAATATCGCGGCCGAGCAGCGCTACGGCGACGCGCGCGCCGTCGATGAAGCCCTGGCGGGCGCGGCGCACGTGACAAGACTGCGGCTGCACAACCAGCGGCTCATGTCCTTCGCGGTGGAGCCGCGCAGCTCGATCGGTGTGGTGGAGAACGGCCGCGTCACGCTCTACACGCAGAACCAGACGCCGACCGGCGCGCGTGATTCGCTCTCGGCTGCGCTCGGCGGACAACCGGCCGATTACCGCGTGATCGTGGGCGACATCGGCGGCGGCTTCGGCATGAAGACCGGGCTCGCCAACGAGGACGCGCTGGTATGCCATGCCGCGCGCCGGCTCGGCCGGCCGGTGCGCTGGCGCGCCGAAAGGAGCGAGGAATTTCTCGCCGCGCACATGGGCCGCGACCAGCACTACGAGGCGCAACTGGCGCTGGATCGGGACGGGCGCATGCTCGCCTTGCGCGTGGACGTGCTCGCCAATTTCGGCGCCGTGCCGGTCGGCTCCACGGCGATCATTCCGCTGGCGCTGGGACCGAAGGTGCAGACCACGGTGTATCGCGTGCCGCGAATCGACTTTCGCATCCGCGGCCTGCTCACCAACACGATGGCGACCGGCGCCTATCGCGGCGCGGGCCGGCCCGAGGCGAATTACCTGATGGAACGGCTGATCGAGCAGGCGGCGCGCGAAATGAACCTCGACTCCGCCGAGATCCGCCGGCGCAACTTCGTGCGCGAGAGCGACTTTCCGTTCCGCACGCACCTGGGCGACGTCTACGATTCGGGCGCCTTCGGCCGGATGCTCGATGCCTTGCTCGCGCGCGCCGACTGGAACGGGTTCGCCGCAAGGCGCGAGGCATCGAAGCGGCGCGGCCGGCTGCGCGGGCGCGGGCTCGCCTCGTACCTCGAGTGGACCGGCGCCATTCCGACCGAAACCGTCGACATCCAGGTCGACGCCGATGGCACGGTGACCGTGTTCTCGGGCACGCAGGCGATGGGGCAGGGGCTGGAGACCACCTACACGCAATTGATCTCGGAAGTGCTGCAGATTCCGCTCCGGGGCGTGAAGATCGTGCAGGGCGACACGGACCGCGCCACCGGCGTCGGCAGCGTCGGCTCGCGCTCGGCGTTCGTCGGCGGCTCGGCGACCGTGGCCGCGGGCCGGCGCGTCATCGTGCGCGGCCGCGAGATCGCCGCCGAAGCGCTCGAAGCCGCGAGCGGCGACATCGAGTATCGCGACGGGCGCTTCTCGATCGCGGGCACCGATCGCACGATCACGCTGGCGCAGGCGGCGGCGCGCGAGACCCAGGGCCATATCCGCGTCTCGGCGACGGAGACGCCGTCGGCGCCGTCGTGGCCGAACGGCGCCCAGGCTTGCGAGGTCGAGATCGATCCGGAGACGGGCGAAGTCGACGTCGTAGCGCTCACCAGCGTCGACGACATCGGCCGCATCATCAACCACATGATCGTCGAGGGGCAGATCCACGGCGGCATGGCGCAGGGCATCGGCCAGGCGCTCTACGAGCAGGCCGTGTACGACCCGGAGAGCGGGCAGCTGCTCACCGGATCGCTCATGGATTACTGCGTGCCGCGCGCCGACCAGTTCCCCGCCCTGCGCGCGAGCTTCGACGAGGGCGTGCCGTGCAGGACCAACCTGCTCGGCGTCAAGGGCTGCGGCGAGATCGGCACTATCGGCGCCGTGCCGGCTGCGGTGCATGCGGTTCTCGACGCGCTCGAAGGCCGCAGCGCGGCGCAGCTCGAAATGCCCTTCACGCCGGAAAAGATCTGGCGCGCGTTGCAGGGAAGCGGTCAACCCGTCTGAGGCGGCGCGCGTTAGCCGGCGTTGACCGCGTCTCGCCGGCGATTGGAGGTGCCATGTCGTTGCGCGATGGCGAGCGCCAGGCGCTTGGCACCGCGGTGCTCGCCTCGATCCTGTTGCATGTCCTGCTGCTGAACGCGCTGCCCGGCTGGCGCGAGGCGGAGAAGTCTTCCGCTTCGGCGCCGATCCTGGCGCGCGTCGTGGCGGAACCGGCGCCGGCCGTGCGTCCGGGCGAGCCGACGAAGCCATCTGCGACGCAGAGCATTTCCGCGCCTGCGGCAAAGAAGGCAGCGCCGAAACCGATCGAACCCGCGTCAGAGCAAGCGCTCGCCCGGGAGGCGCCCGCGCCAACTGCGGTCAGCGCCGCTCCCGTAAGCGAGACGCCCGGCATCGCCACCGGTTCGCCGCTGGCGCCGGCAGCTGCGGTGCCGGCAAGTCCCGAGGCGGCACCACCGCCGGCGGCGGACGGCGCCACGCTGGCGCAGTACCGGCTCTCTGTGATCTCGCTTGCCAAAGGCTTCAACCGCTATCCACGCATCGCGATCGAGAACAGCTGGCAGGGACGGGTCGAGGTGCGCATCCGCGTGGGCGCCGACGGCGCCATCGCGTCGCTGGGCCTGCACCAGGGCAGTGGCCGCGAAATCCTCGATCGCCAGGCGCTCGACATGATCGGCCGCGCCGCATCGCAGGTGCCGCTGCCCGCGTCGCTGCGCGGGCGCGAGCTTGTCATCGACATCCCCGTGATCTTCAGCCTCAGGGACGCCGAGCGCTGACGCTCAGGCGGGCTGCCGCGCCTGTGCGTAGGCGACGACGTGGTCGACGTCGAGCCGGATGCCGATCTTCTCGCCAAGCGGGTGGTTGTGGTGGCTCGGCACCAGCGCGAGCACCTTCAGCCCGCTGTCGAGCCGCAGCGTGTAGAGAATCTCCGCGCCGCGGAACGCCTTGTGCACCACTTCGGCCTGCAGCGGCGATGCGTCGTCGTGCACCACGTCGTCGGGCCGCAGCAGGACTTCCGCGGCGCAGCCGCGCCCGCAGGCATCACAGCCGATGCGGCACTGGTGCGGAATGTCGCCCTCGAGCACGCCGAGCTCGATCTGCACGCTGCGCGGGTTGAGCACCTTGGCCGGCACGAACACGCCCTGGCCGATGAAATCCGCGACGAAGCGGTTGGCAGGCTTGTGGTACAGGTTGTAGGCCAGGTCCCATTGCTGGATGCGGCCTTCGTGCAGGATGCCGATCTCGTCGGCGATGGCGAAGGCTTCGTGCTGGTCGTGCGTTACGAGC
>SCUH01000266.1 GCA_004298295.1 Betaproteobacteria bacterium
ATAATTGACTTATGTTGAACGTGGCCGCAAAGAAAGCCCGTCCCAAGTACCTCAACCTCACCGCGCTGCTCTTCGAGATCCGCCTGCCGCTGCCGGGCTGGATTTCGATCCTGCACCGGGTGAGCGGCGCGCTGCTGTTCCTCGCCACGCTGTGGGTGCTGTTCCTGTTCGATCGCAGCCTCGCCTCGGCGTCGGACTTCGAGTCCATGCGCCGCTATCTCGGCCTGCCGCTGGTGAAGCTGGCGCTGCTGGTGCTGATCTGGGCGTTCTGCCACCACCTCTGCGCCGGGATCCGCTTCCTGGCGCTCGACCTGGACCAGGGCACCGACAGGGAGCGCGCGCGCCTCACCAGCTGGCTGGTGCTGGCGGCGAGCCTCGGACTGACAGCGCTGTTCGGAGCCCGGCTGTGGTGAGCCGGGTAGTGGTCGGAGCGCATTACGGGCTGCGAGACTGGCTGGCGCAGCGCATCACCGGAGTGTTGATCGCCGTCTATGCCGTGGCGCTCGCCGCGGTGCTGCTGACGATGGCGCAGCCGATAACCTACGCCGCCTGGAAGGACCTCTTTGCGCGCGGCTGGATGCGCGTCGCGACGCTGCTGTTCGCGGTCAGCGTCGCCTGGCATGCCTGGGTCGGGATGCGCGACATCCTCATGGACTACATCAAGCCGGCCGGTGTGCGCCTGGCGTTGCAGGTCGGCGTGCTGCTGACGCTGGCGGCCTATCTCGGCTGGACGATCCAGATCCTGTGGCGATGAGCGTGGCGCCTCCCGTGCGCAGGTTCGATGCGATCGTGGTCGGCGCCGGCGGCTCCGGGTTGCGGGCGGCGCTGGAGCTGGCGCGCGCCAACTTCAAGGTGGCGGTGCTGACCAAGGTCTTTCCGACGCGCTCGCACACGGTGGCCGCGCAGGGCGGTGTCGCCGCGCCGCTCGCCAACTCGAGCGAGGACCACTGGCATTGGCACATGTACGACACGGTGAAGGGGTCGGACTACCTCGGCGACCAGGACGCGATCGAGTACATGTGCCGCAGGGCGACCGAAGTGGTGGTGGAACTCGAGCACATGGGCATGCCGTTCGACCGGCTCGAGAACGGCAGGATCTACCAGCGTCCATTCGGCGGACACACGCAGGATTACGGCAGCGCCAAGATGGCGATGCGCGCCTGCGCCGTCGCCGACCGCACCGGTCACGCCATGCTGCACACCCTTTACCAGCAGAACGTGCGCGCCAATTCGCAGTTTTTCGTCGAGTGGATGGCGCTCGACCTGATCCGCGACCCGCAGGACGGCGCCGTGCTTGGCGTGACCGCGCTCGAAATGGAGACCGGCGAGGTTTCGATCTTCCAGGCGAAGGCGACGCTGTTCGCCACGGGCGGCTCGGGGCGCATGTTCTTCAGCTCGACCAACGCCTTCGTCAATACCGGCGACGGCCCGGGGATGGCGGCGCGCGCCGGAATTCCGCTGCAGGACATGGAGTTCTACCAGTTCCATCCCACCGGCGTGTATGGCGCGGGGGTGCTGATCACCGAGGGCGTGCGCGGCGAGGGCGGCTACCTGCTCAACCGGAACGGCGAGCGCTTCATGGAGCGCTATGCGCCCAACGCCAGGGACCTCGCCAGCCGCGACGTGGTGTCGCGTGCCATGACCACCGAGATCAAGGAGGGGCGCGGTTGCGGCCCGGAGGCGGACCACGTGCTGCTCAAGCTCGACCACCTGGGACCGGAGGTCATCAACCAGCGCTTGCCCGGAATCCGGGAAATCGCGATCAAGTTCGCCAATACCGACCCGGTGCGCGAGCCGATCCCGGTGGTGCCGACCGCGCACTATCAGATGGGCGGCATTCCCGCCAACTACCTGGGCCAGGTGGTTGCGCCCGAGGGCGCGAGCCACGAAGCGATCGTGCCGGGCTTCTACGCCGCGGGCGAATGCGCGTGCGTTTCGGTGCATGGCGGCAACCGCCTCGGCTGCAACTCGCTCCTCGACCTGCTGGTGTTCGGCAAGTCTTCCGGCGAGCAAATGATCAGGGATCTGCGCGCCTTGCCGCGGCCGCACCGCAATCTCACGCCCGACGCAGGCGATCTCTCGCGCGCGCGTCTGGCGCGGCTCGATGCCGCAAGCTCCGGCGAGCGTGTCGCGGATGTCTACGCCGAGTTGCGCAAGACCATGCAGGCGCACTGCGGCGTGTTCCGTTTCCCCGAGCTTCTGCTCGAGGGGGTCGAGAAAATGAAGCAGATTGCCGCGCGCCTGGGCCGGGTCTACATCCAGGACCGGTCGAAAATCTTCAATACCGCCCGCATCGAGGCGCTCGAGCTCGACAACCTGGCCGAGGCGGCGCTCGCGACCGTCGTCTCCGCCCAAGCGCGCAAGGAATCGCGCGGCGCGCAGGCGCGCAGCGATTTCCCGGAGCGCGACGACCGCGACTGGATGAAACACACCCTCTGGTACAAGGAAGGCAACCGGCTGGCGTACAAGCCGGTGCACCTCAAGCCGCTGACCGTCGAAGCCTTCGAACCCAAGGTCCGCACCTACTAGCCCCGAAAGCGCGCCGCCCCGATGAAGTTCACGATCTACCGCTATGACCCCGACAGGGACGAACGCCCCTATCTGAAGGACTACGAGGTGACGCCCGATCCGGCCGACCGCATGCTGCTCGACGCGCTGGTGCGCGTCAAGGCGCAGGACGAATCGCTCGCCTTCCGGCGTTCCTGCCGCGAAGGCGTGTGCGGGTCCGACGCAATGAACATCAACGGCAGGAACGGCCTGGCGTGCATCACCAAGCTGGCCGACCTGCCGCAGCACGTCACCCTGCGGCCCTTGCCCGGCCTGCCGGTGATCCGCGACCTGATCGTCGACATGACCCAGTTCTTCAAGCAGTACGAATCGGTCAAGCCCTACCTCGTCAATCACGAGGCGCCGCCGGAGCGCGAGCGCCTGCAGTCGCCGGCCGAGCGCGAGGCGCTGAACGGGCTCTACGAGTGCATCCTGTGCGCCTGCTGCTCGACCGCTTGCCCGTCGTTCTGGTGGAATCCGGACAAGTTCGTCGGTCCCGCCGGGCTGCTGCAGGCGTACCGCTTCCTCGCGGATTCCCGCGACCTGGCGAGCAGCGAGCGCCTCGACGACCTCGAGGACCCGTACCGCCTGTTCCGCTGCCACACGATCATGAATTGCGTCGACGTCTGCCCCAAGGGGCTCAATCCGACGCGGGCCATCGGCAAGATCAAGGAGATGATGGTCAAGCGTGCCATCTGAGCGTTGCGGGCCATGGAACGGATCGCGCGCGACCGCCTGAAATGGAAGTGCCGGCGGGGGCTTCTCGAGCTGGATCTGGTGCTCGGACGATACCTTCGGCGACATGGGTCAAAACTCGACGCGCAGGAGCTTGTGCTGCTGAACGAACTGCTGGACCATGCCGACCAGGATCTTTGGGCCATCGTGAGCGGGCGCAGCGACCGCTACGATCCCCGGCACGCCGCGCTCGTGGCGCGGCTGCGAGCGAGTTAACCAAGGAGCGATCATGGACAAGAAAGCCACCCTCACCCTGAATGACGGCCGCAGTTTCGAGTTTCCGATGCTGGCAGGTTCGGTCGGACCCGAGGTCGTGGACATCCGCTCGCTGTACGGCAAGGCGGGGGTGTTCACCTACGACCCGGGCTTCATGTCGACCGCGAGCTGCAACTCGACCATCACCTATATCGACGGCGACGCCGGCGTGCTGCTGTACCGCGGCTACCCGATCGAGCAGCTGGCGGTGCATTGCGATTTCCTCGAGGTCTGCTACCTGCTGCTCAACGGCGAGCTGCCCAATGCGGCGCAGAAGAAGGACTTCGTCGCCACCGTGACGCGCCATACCATGGTGCACGACCAGCTCAACCGCTTCTTCACCGGCTTCCGGCGTGATGCGCACCCGATGGCCACCATGGTCGGCGTGGTCGGCGCGCTGTCGGCCTTCTATCACGACTCGCTCGACATCAACGACGCGGAGCACCGCCAGGTCGCGGCCTTCCGCCTGATCGCGAAGTTGCCGACCATCGTCGCCATGGCCTACAAGTACTCGGTCGGCCAGCCTTTCGTCTATCCGCGCAACGAGCTGTCCTACACCGGCAATTTCATGCGCATGATGTTCGCGGTGCCGGCCGAGGACTACAAGGTGAACGAGGTGCTGGTGCGCGCGCTCGACCGCATCTTCATCCTGCACGCCGACCACGAGCAGAACGCCTCGACCTCGACCGTGCGGCTGTCCGGCTCCTCCGGCGCCAACCCCTTCGCCTGTATCGCCGCGGGCATCGCCTGCCTGTGGGGACCGGCGCACGGCGGCGCCAACGAGGCCTGCCTGCAGATGCTGGAGGAGATCGGCGACGCCTCCAAGGTGGGCGAGTTCATCAAGCGCGCCAAGGACAAGAATTCGGGCGTGCGCCTGATGGGCTTCGGCCACCGCGTCTACAAGAACTACGACCCGCGCGCGAAGCTGATGCGCGAGACCTGCCACGAGGTGCTGAACGAGCTCGGCCTGCACGACGATCGCCTCTTCAAGCTCGCGGTCGCGCTGGAGAAGATCGCGCTCGAGGACGATTACTTCGTCAGCCGCAAGCTGTATCCGAACGTCGATTTCTATTCCGGCATCGTGCAGCGCGCGCTCGGCATCCCGACCTCCATGTTCACCTGCATCTTTTCGCTCGCGCGCACCGTCGGCTGGATCGCGCAGTGGCAGGAGATGATCGCCGATCCGGAATACAAGATCGGCCGTCCGCGCCAGCTCTACCGCGGCGCGACGCGGCGCGACGTCAAGCCGATGGCGCAGCGCTAGCGAAGGCGGTCCGGGGGCTTGCGGCGGCTGGTGACGGTAGCGTAGGTTTGCGGTTTACCGATATCTCCCGGCCTGGCGGAACCCGCCAGGCCGGGAGACCGATAGGGTCATTGAGCGCCAGCGCGTCCT
>SCUH01000267.1 GCA_004298295.1 Betaproteobacteria bacterium
TCCCAGGCGAACAGGATCGCGTCGCGCTTGAAGTAGTCGCCGAACGAGAAATTCCCCAGCATCTCGAAAAAGGTGTGGTGGCGCGCGGTGTAGCCGACGTTTTCCAGGTCATTGTGCTTGCCGCCCGCGCGCACGCAGCGCTGCGCCGTGGCGGCGCGGCTGTAGGGTCGCCGCTCCTGGCCGAGAAACGCGCCCTTGAACTGCACCATCCCCGAGTTGGTGAACAGCAGCGTCGGGTCGTTCGCCGGCACGAGCGGGCTCGAGGCGACGACGGTGTGGCCCCTGGAACGGAAGTACTCGAGGAAACTGGCGCGAATCGCGTTGGATTTCATGGCACCGCTATTCTATATAATGGCCGCGTCCCCCCGTTTGCCCTGCGTTCACTCACGATCCGTCACGCCGCGATGCCTCAGCCAGGACGCGCCCTCATCCTCATCGTCGATGACGCCGAGGACATCCGCAATCTGCTCGCGACCACGCTGCAGGGCCGCTACGAGCTGAAGCTCGCGGCCGACGGCAGCGAAGCGATCCGCCTGGCGCAGTCGGAACCGCGGCCCGATCTGATCCTGCTCGATATCCAGATGCCGGGCCTGAACGGCTACGAGGTGTGCGCGCGTCTCAAGGCGGATCCGCAGCTCGCGCCGATTCCGGTGATTTTCCTCACCGCGCTCGCCGACGCGAAGGACGAGGTCAAGGGGCTGGAGCTCGGCGCCGTCGACTACCTCGCCAAGCCCGTCAGCGTCGCGCTGGTGCAGGCGCGCGTCGGCACGCACCTCGCGCTCTACAACAGCCGCCGCGCGCTCGAAAGCGAAGTGCGCGAGCGCACCCAGGAGCTGTACGCGACGCGACTGCAGCTGATCCGGCGACTGGCCTGCGCCATGGAGTTCCGCGAAGGCGGGCTGAGCCATCACGTCATGCGCGTGAGCCATTACGTGCGCATCCTCGCCGCCGAGCTCGGCGTCGATGCGTCCACGACGCAGCTGCTGTTCGAAGCCGTGCCGCTCTACGACATCGGCAAGCTCGGCGTGCCCGATTACATCCTGCGCAGTGCCGACCGGCTCAACAAGGTGGAATGGCAGGAAATGCGCCGCCACCCCGAAATCGGCGCCACGATCATCGGCGAGCACAAGGACCCGCTGCTCGCGCTGGCGCGTCTCATGGCGCTCAACCACCACGAGCGCTGGGACGGCGGCGGTTATCCGCAGCGGCTGGCGGGAGAGCGCATTCCGCTTTCGGCCAGGATCCTCGCCCTGGCCGACGCCTTCGAAGCGATGACCGCGACGCAGCGCCATCGGCGCCCGATATCGGCGCAAGACGCCGCTGCGCAGCTCATGCTCGACGCCGGCAAGCAGTTCGATCCGCGTGTCATCGCGGCGTTCCAGAAGGTGCTGCCGCAGTTCGAAAAGATCATGGCCACCTTCAACGACGAACTCGAAGGCATCCACGACCTCGACTTCGTCGCCGGCGGCGGCGCCGCGGACGCGCAATCCGGCCGGAAACGCGCCTAGACGCGCGCCCGCCGCGCGGGCGCGTGCTTCACGCCGCCAGGCGGCCGAACTTCACAAGCCGCGCCCGGATCCCGGTCTGCGTGCGTTCA
Organism: Betaproteobacteria bacterium; assembly: GCA_004298295.1. Classification (GTDB taxonomy): domain Bacteria; phylum Pseudomonadota; class Gammaproteobacteria; order Burkholderiales; family SG8-39; genus 2-02-FULL-66-14. The sequence goes on from SCUH01000267.1 coordinate 1,598, forward strand.
TGCGCAGCCGCCAGCTCGGCGAGCCCGCGCCCGGCGTCGAACGACGCGAGCAGCTTGCGGTCCTCCTCCTCCGACCACGGCTGGCCGGTCTTCGCCGGCAGCTCGACGCGCCGGCGCTCGGCGCGT
>SCUH01000268.1 GCA_004298295.1 Betaproteobacteria bacterium
GATGCGGGTGCAGAAGAACCAGGTCCTGGTGCGCGAAAACGACCCCGGACGGAGTTTCTTCTTCCTCGCGCAGGGCCAGGCCAAGGTCGTCAAGGCCGGACGCCTGCTGAACGTGCTCAACCCCGGAGAGTATTACGGCGAGATGGCGTATCTCTGGTCCGGGACGCCGCCGCGCCAGGCGACCGTTGAGTCGATGACCGACCTGCTGATCGCCGAATACGACTCGGGCGGCGTCGAGCGCATGGCGGTCGAAACCCAGCTCCACCTGATGCGCTCGCTGGCACGCAACCTCGCCGACCGCCTCGCCCTCGCCAATACGCGCCTGATCCGCTGAGGGCGGCGCGAATCGCCGCTCAGGGCTGCCTGGCCGCCGCGGTTCGCCGGCGCGCCGCGGCCGAGAGCGCGAGCCTTGCGGCGGTGAGGATGAACAGTGCGATCGCGGCGGCGTTGCCGGTGCCGCCCGCGGCGCGCAGCGGCGCGTTCGCCGCGAGGTCGCCAGCGACGCGCAACGCGAGCGTCGCGTGCAGCAGCGCGAGCGGCGCGTAGAGCGCAGCATGATAGGGCAAGGCGATGCGCAGCACCGCGGGCAGAATGACGGGCGCGTGCCCGAACACCATCGAGAAGACGAAGCCGGCGAGGACCGCGTGCAGCGCCGCGTCCCAGAATTCCCGTCCCGCCGCGAAGCCGCCGGTGGCGGCGAGCACGGCGCCGCCGAGCGCGAGCCAGACGTAGCCCGCGAGCAGGCACAGCGCAATATAGCGGGTGAGACCTTTCGCGCGCACGGTGCGGGTGGCGATGTCGTAGCGTGCGAGCCACAGCGCGGTCGCGAGGAGCAGCAGCCCGAGGACGCGCAGAGCGCCCTGCGGCGCGAACGCGGCGCAGGCTGCGGCGAGGAGCAGCGCGAGCGAAACCGCCGCGAAGGCGATGCGCGCGCCGCGCGGCACGGGCGCAAGCCGCGACAATTCGAGCCGCTCGCCCCCGATCGTCAAGGCGAAGAACGCGATCCACGACGGCGCCACCGCTTCGAGCGGGCTGCCGCCCAGCAGCGCAAGGTTCGCCATCAGCAGAGCGAGCGCGCCCAGCGCGAGCACCCCGGTATGCAGCGCGCGATGCCGCAGCCAGATGGACGCCGAGGCGGACACGAAGACCGTCGCGCCGAGCACCAACAGCACGAAAGCGAATTGCGGCGCTCCGGCGAGGAGCAGGACGCCGCCGACGCCGTTCGCGGCAGGCGCGGCGTAGGCCCACAGCCGCCCGATCGCCACCGCGCGCTCGAGCGCGATCAGCGTGCCGAAAAATACGCTCGCCATGAGCACGCCGTGCCAGGCGATGCCGGCCGCGGGCGCTGGCAGCGCGAGGCCCAGCCGGACCAGGCCGCCGATCGTGCCGGCGACGAGCGCGATGACGCCAAGGACCAGCAGCGGTACCCGCGCCCGGGGATTCAGGTCGTGCACGCTACCGCCACCCGCCGTGACGTCAACGCGTCTCCGGGCGCGATTCGCGCCCCGGCGTCCCGATCGACACCGGCCGGATCGCCGATCCCGCGCTGCCCTGTTCCCGCAGCGGCAGGATCATCGCGCAGGACGTCCACACCCGGTCGCGCGCCAGTTCGTCGAGCTTGGCGTTTTCGATGTGATGGATGCCCAGCTGCGTGAGCATGTGGTGGTGCACCGCGAACGGAATGCCCTGCGGCGTGCCCGCCGCCGGGCCTGCCTTGCCGGCGAGGAAGCCTTCTGCGGCCGGGTCTACGAACGGCGTGTCCAGACCGATCGCCACGATGCGCCGCTGGCCGAGGTATTGCGCGGCGTCGTAGGAAAGTCCCGGCGCCATCGTGTAGTAGACCTTCTCCGTGTCCGGGTCCTTCCAGTGCTCGCCCCAGCCCGTGTGCACGTAGACCACGTCGCCGGCGAGGATGCCGCGCCCCGCGAGTCCCTGCGCGCGCAGCATTTCCTCGATGTGCTTCGCGCTCACCAACTCGCCCGCTTTCATCGGCTGCCCGCGCCCGACGTGGCGCCTGGCGTCGAGCAGCACCGCCGAGGTGACGATCGGCGGCGCCTTTTCCATGCCGAGTCTGAGCAGCAGCGAGTCGGGCGTCGGCTTCACGTCTTTCTGCGTGTAGCCGCCGTAGTATTGCGCCTGCTCCGCAGGGAACGGCGCCTGCCCGTCCCAGGGTTGCGGCAGATGCGCAAAATGACCGAGCGCATCGATCTGCGTGCCTTGCTGCGCGGGCTCGGCGCCGGCTTCGAACTGCTCGAGATTGAAGGCCTGCAGCGTGCCCGGCAGGCCGGCGGTCGGCTTCGGCTTGTTCGCGTACGGGCCGCTGAACGGCGACAGCGGCATCGTTGCCGATCGCAGGTGCGATAGCTCGTAAGTCTTCGCCCTCGGTTGCGAGAGGTGCCACGCGCAGCGCGCCCAGGTGCCCGGGCCGATCGCGTTGGCCATGCCGCGCTCGTCGCCCGCCGGCCAGGGCGGAGCGGGCGTGTAACGCTGCGACAGGTTGAGAAGCCGCGCCGGCTCGGCGGCCGTTGCGGTGGTGACGGCGAAGCAGGCGGCGAGGGCTAGCGAAAGCGGGGCAAGGCGGGGCGTGCGTGGCATGGGTTCCTCCTACCGTGGGCGATATCCGGCGGCAGTATCGCGGCGCCGACCTTGCCCCGCAAGGACCCGCGCCGATCGCGCTGCGGCTGCCTTGACTGTCCGCGCATCCGTCCGGTTCCTGCCCCGTATTGGCCGAGGTCAGGGAATTGCATTGCGCCGCTGGTCAGTCCAGAGGACGCCCTTCGCCGGACTCCTCCACCGTGCGCCCGTCGCGGATGCGGTAGATGCGCTTGAACGTCGGAATGATCTTCTCGTCGTGGGTGACGACAATGATCGCGGCGCGGTCGGCTCGTCGGCAAGCACGATCGGCGGTTTGTTGGCGAGTGCGCGCGCGATCGAGACGCGCTGCTGCTCGCCGCCCGAGCGTTACCCCGCCTGCGCAACCGGGATGACGCGCTCGATGCTCCAGGCGCGCATCGGCTCTTTGCGGCCGCGCAGCGCGAGCGCACCCAGATCGCGGCAGGCGAATTCCGGAGCCGCGCCCAGCGCGTCCAGCGCGTCGGCCGAGACGATGAAACTGCAGCCCAGCTCGCGGGCCGCCTGTTCCAGGCGCGAGGCCGTATTCATGACGTCGCCGTGAAAGACGATGGCGCGGCGCTGCTCGCCGATCTCGCCCGCGACGACCTCGCCGACATGGAGCGCGGCGCGCAACCTGGGCTCCGCGCCGAAGCGGCGGCGGAATTCCACCGCCGCCTCGGCGAGCGTCGCCTGCATCTCGAAGAAGCAGTGCACCGGGCGCCCTTCGCGCGCGCCCTCCGGCCCGGTCCAGGTGACCACGATCTCGTCGCCGACATACTGGTAGATCTCGCCGCGGCGCGCGGCGATCGGCTCGGCGACGCCGCTGAACACCAGTGCGAGAAAGCGGTGCGCCTCGAGCGGCCCGAGCCGCTCGGCGATCGGCGTCGATCCGACCACGTCTACGAACAGGAAGAAGCGCCGCTCGATGCGCGGGCGGCGATAGCGGCCGAGCACCAGGTCGCGAAACGTGCGCCGACCCACCAGTCCCGCCGCCTGCAGCACGACGACGAAGATCAGGGTCACGGCGAGCGAAAAGCCCACCGTCACGAGCTCGGTGCGCATGTCCACCGGGCTCTGGCGCAGCAGCCCCGGGAACAGCAGCCCGAAGAGGTGCACCGCGGGTACGACGGTCACGATCGCGCCGTAGACGATCGTCTTCAGGACCACGACAACGGCAAAAGGCAGGCGCGGCAGCCGTCTCATGGACGATCCCTCGCGCAGCAGGAAGATTTCCGTCCCGCCGATCGCCGCCGCAATGAAGACGCCGTTGAGACTGCCAATCGCGCTGGCGACCCAGGGCGAGCCCGCGTGACTGATGGCGGTCCCGTAGAGCGCGCCGATGACGGCGCTGACCGCGACGATCCGGAGGAACAGCGCGATCCGTTCGCGCTGCAACGCCGTGCGCGGCGCGGCGGTCACGGATCTCAAGGGCACTCGACCTCCACCGTGCCGGCTACCATAAGTCGAACGGGAAAGGCGGTATTGATCTGCGTTAAGGGTGCCGGTTCGCGGCGTTGCCGCCGCACTTAGCAACAATCAAGATTGGTCGCTCAGCCGCGAACGTTTCGCGCGCCGGCGCGCTCAATCTGCGCGAACCCTCATACCGAAAGGAGACCCGAATGCACAGTTCGGAAACGTCGCTGCGCTTTGCAGCGTTTGTGGTGGCGCTGGCGCTTGCTGCGTCGAGCGCTGCGCTTGCCGCGACCGACGCGCACCAGCACGAGCATGGCAAGAGCCAGGCGACGCTGGTTCTCGATCAGGGCAAGAAATGGCAGACCGACGAGGTCGCGCGCAAGAGCATGGAGGCGATGCGCGCCGCCGTCGCGGCCGACCTCAAAGCGATCCACGGAGGCAAGCAGACCGACGCGCAGTACGCGGCGCTCGCGGCGAAGCTCAACGGCGAGGTCGCGAATATGGTGAAGAACTGCAAGCTTGGCCCGAAGGCCGACGAACAGTTCCACGTCGTGCTGACTGAAATACTGGCAGCCACCGAGATCCTGGAAGGCAAGCACGCGGGCGAACCACGCCGCAAGGGCGCCGAGCAGGCGGCGCGCGCGCTCAACGATTACGGCCGTTACTTCCAGCATCCCGGCTGGAAGCGCCTGTGATGTCCGCAGGATGATTTGACGGCATCGGGGCGCGCAGGGGACCATCATCCCCACCGTGCGCCGCGAAATCAGGCTCGAGGCCTTTCTCGCCAATCTGCCGCTGTTTCGCGGTCTCGGCGAGGAGGCGCTCGCGCGCCTCGCCGCGGGCGCGCGGCGTCTGCGGCTGGCGCGCGGCGAGCCGCTGTTCCGGGAGGGCGAGCGGCCTGAAGGCTTCTTCGCGGTGGTCTACGGCGAGATCCGCCTGGCGCGCGACGGACGGCTCGTCAACCTGATCGGTCCCGGCCGGACCTTCGCCGAACCGGTGATGTATCTCGAGAAGTCCTATCACCTGGGTGCCAGCGCGCTCAAGGATTCGCTGGTGGTGCAGATTGCGAAGCCGGTGGTGCTCGCCGAGATCGAGCGCAATCCGAAATTCGCCCGCCGCGTCATCGTCGACCTGGCGCGCCGGGTCGAGATGATGGTGCGCGAGCTGGAGACGTACGCGCTGGGTTCGGCGGTCCAGCGCCTGATCTCGTACCTGCTGCGCGACGCGCCGCCCGCCGCGCCGGGCGGCTTCGAAATGACGCTGCCGATGGCGAAAAGCGCGCTCGCGTCGCGCCTCAACCTGAGCGCCGAGCACCTCTCGCGCATTCTGGGCGAGTTGCAGGCGCGGGGCCTGCTCGAAGTCCGCGGCCGGCGCATTCGCATCCCGGATCTGCCGCGTCTGCGCGGCCATCGCGGCGCGCGGGGCCGCGGGGCGTCGCGCAAGGCTGCTAAAGTAGCCGCATGAGCACCCACGACTGGCAGGAACTCTCCGGCGCGCTCGAGCGGCTGCTGAAGCTGCGCGCGATCCCTTTCGGCATGAAGCTGTTCGAGCGCAGGGCGGACATGGAAGCGGTGCCGAAAATTCGCCGGCCGAAGGCTTCGGTTCACACCATGGATCAGATCGTCGCGCAGGCGGCGCGGCTCGGCTGGACCGTGGGCATCACGGGCGAGGACCTGGTGGGCGATCAGTGCCGCTCGGTCGTCGGACTCGGCGGACAGGACGAGCCATGGTTGTCCGGGCAGCACATGGTGAAGGTCTGGTTCGCCACGCCTGCGGATGCGGGCGCCCACCAGGCGGCGATGCATTGCGTGCCCAAGGGAAAGTACGCCGCCCTCGCGGTGGCGCCGCTCGCCTCGGGACGGCTCGATCCGCCCGATATCGCGCTGTTCTACGCCACGCCCGGCGCCATGATCTATTTCATCAACGGCCTGCAGTGGTCAGGCTACAGCCGCTTCGACTGGAGCGTGGTGGGCGAATCGGCCTGCGCCGATTCGTGGGGCCGCGCGCTCGCGACCCGGCAGCCGAGTCTGTCGATCCCGTGCTTCGCCGAGCGGCGCTACGGCGGCGTGCTCGACGACGAGCTGCTGATGGCGCTGCCGCCCGATGACATCGCCCGGGCGATCGCCGGCATGGCGGCGCTGGCGAAAAACGGATTTCGCTATCCGTTCCCGCAGTACGGCATCCAGCAGGACGTGCGCGCCGGCATGGCGGCGAGTTACCCCGCGCGGCGCTGACGCGGCAGGGCGAGCGCCTCGAGCGCGGCGAAATCGCCGGCGATGGCATCGGGCCGGTGCGCGCCCGGAAAGATGCGCACCAGGTAGGCCGGCTCCCATTTCGCGCCGTTGTAGTAGATCGCAGTGACGCCGGCTTCCTTCGCCGCCACGGTGTCGGTCGTGCTGTCGCCGACGAACCAGACCTCCGGCCCGGCGCCGACGCCCAGTTCGGCGAGCGCGCGCTGCACCATGTCGGGCGCGGGCTTGCGGCGGCGCACGTCGTCGCCGCACACCACGACGTCGAACAGCCCGCCCCAGCCGCTGCCGTCCACCTTGTTCAGCTCGTGCGTGAACAGCGCCCGTCGCCGGTTGGTGAGCATGCCCAGGCGCAGGCCCGCCGAGCGCAGCTTGGCGAGCATGGCGCGCACGCCGGGTTCGAAGGGCAGTACCTTGCCGAAGTGGCGCAGGTAACACCGGTCGAAGGCTTCGTGCGCGCAGTGCTTGGCGTCTTCGTCGGGGCCGAACAGGATCTCGAAGATCTCGGTGCGCGAGATGCGCCGCTCCGCCTTGACCGCGGCAGGCAGCGAACGGTCGCTGCGCACTTGATCCACGAGGGCATCGTGCTCGGGCGTGCGGCCGCGCCCCGGCGGCAGCAGCCGTCCCGCCAGGTCCAGCGCGTCGAGCTGCGGCAGCACGTCGTCTACGGCGCGGTACATCGCCTCGAAGGTGTCGGCGAGCGTGCCGTGCCAGTCGAAGAAAACCGTGCGTGGCGCTGCGAGTCGCGGCATGGGTGCAAGTCTATAATCGAATCGCCATTCAATCAGAGGGGGATCGATCCATGAAACCGGAACTGACGTGGCTGCTGTGGTCGGTGCTGCTGGCGTTCGTGCAAGTGCTGGTCGCGGTGCAGGGCGCGATGATGCAGGTAGGCTTGCCGACGCTCGCGGGCAATCGCGAAGGCATGCCCGAGATCACCGGCTGGGCGGGACGCGCCGCGCGCGCTCAGCGCAACATGGTCGAGAATCTGCTGCTGTTCGCCATCCTGGTGCTGATCGCGGTGGCGGCCGGCAGAACCAATGCCGCGACGCTGCTCGGGGCGCAACTGTTCTTCTGGGCACGGCTCGCCTACGCCGGCGTGTACATCGCCGGCATCCCGTGGCTGCGCACCGGCGTCTGGACGGTGTCGGTCGTCGGCATGATCGTGATCTTCCTGCAACTGCTCTAGCCGCGCGAGCGCCGCAGCACGACCGACTTGCGCATCTTCTCCAACCGCCGGCGCGCGGTTCACCTCGGTCGACTGCCGCTCGAGCGCATTGCGCGCGCCGGGGCGCTCCCGGACCTCGCCGGCGTGCGCGATGCCCATCCGCCGCGTAGCGACACGCGCCTCGGTCGCGTCGTCAACGAGTACATCGCGCTGTTCGAGGCGTTTCGCGCCGAGCACCCGGCGCCGGAACGCGCGCCGTACCCGGCTGACCCGCAGCGCCTCGCCAACGAACTGAAGGCGAACTGCTACTTCCTCGACGCCTCGCTCGCGGCTTGCTGCGAAATACCCGATTCGGCATGGACCGGCGCGCGCATCGCGGGCCATCGCTGGGCATTGGCCGTCCTGGTCGAGTACGGGCGGCTGCCGGAGCACGGCAACCTGGCGCGCGAATGGATCGCGGGCAGCGAGCACGACTGCGCGCTGCTGCGCGCGACCGAGATCGCGGTCATCACGGCTTCGTTTCTGCGCCGGCTCGGCTTCCCGGCCACCGCGCACACGCGCGACGCGAGCGATTTATGGCACGCGCACATCCTCCTTGCGGCGGGTCTCGCCCGCCGGCGCGGCGGCGCGCTTGAGGCGCCTTTCATCGGCACACGCTTTGCCTCGTGCATCGTGACCACGGCCGAGCCGCTGGGGCCGGATGCGCCGCTCGCTGCCGATCGCTTCGACGGCGGTTTGGGCTGGTGGCTGGGACTCGGCGGCACGCAGACCTGGTGGGAGCGCGGGCTTGCAGCGCGCCGTCCCTCGCATGCCAGCCGTTTCCCGATGGAGAGAATCCGCCGCAATGCCGAGCCCACCACGCTCATCCTGGACGATGACGTGCCGCGCGTGCCCAAGCGCGCCAATTTCTTCACCCGCGCCCTGCACGGCGACCTTGGCGGGAAGGCGCAGCGCGAGCGCTGGCGCTTCGCTTACAAGACGCCCATGGCCGACGCTTACGTCAAGCTGATCCGCGCCATGGTGCCGAAACAGGGCGGCGCGCCTGCGACGGCGGTCGATCCGCGCACCGCGGACCCTGTGGCGAACGCGCGCGCCATCAAGGCGCTCATGCATTACCTCGGCACCGACCTGGCGGGCGCCTGCGAGGCCAAGCGCTATGCCTGGTACTCGCACCACGAAGACGGCCGGCCGATCGAGCCCTATCACCGCAGCGCCGTGGTGATGCTGGTGGACCAGGGTTTCGAGACCATGGAGGGTGCATCGGGCGACGATTGGATCTCGGGCGCGCAGTCGATGCGCGCCTATATGCGCGGCGGCGAAGTCTGCGGCGTGGTGGCGGCGTTCATCCGCTCGCTCGGCTGGAGCGCGCGCTCGCAGACCAACGCCGATTCCGACGTGCTGCAGCTGCCGCTGGTGCTGCTGGCG
>SCUH01000269.1 GCA_004298295.1 Betaproteobacteria bacterium
GCGGTTGCGCAGCCGCTGCTCGCCGAGGTCCTCGACCGAGGCGTCGACGCCGCTCGCCAGCTGATCGCGCACCGGCGCGGAAACCACCGTCTCGCCGGGATTCGCCAGTTCGGCCAGGCCGGCCGCGACGTTCACCCCGTCGCCCAGCAGGTTGAAGGTTTCGACGATGACGTCGGCGAGGTGAATTCCGACGCGCAGCGCGAGGGGCGGCGCGGTGGTCTCCGAGTTGAATCGCGCGAGGCTGCGTTGCAGCTCGAAGGCGCACTCGAGCGCATGAACGCCATCCGGAAAATCGGCGACCAGTTCGCCGCTCTGCAGCTTCGACAGGCTGCGGCCGGCGTTGGACGGAATCGCCTGCGCGTTGGCGTGCGCGAAAAACGCCCGCCAGCGCTGGATGGTGCGTTCCTCGTCGCGCTCCATCATGGCCACGGCATCGAAGGCGACGGCGACGAGAATCGCGCGCCGCTCGCGCCGGGAGCGCACGCCCGTGCATCCAGTCGGTTCGACTGAGGCGATCTCCTGAAACGGCAGTCGTTCGGGACGAGATTCCGCCGCCAGCTGCTCCAGTGCGGCCACGTCGCGCAGCACGAGGGCGCGGCCGGCGCGCTCGAGCAAACCGTTGCGGACCAGACGGGAGAGTTCGCGCGTCACCTCCTCGCGGGACGTGCCCACATGGCTGGCGATCTCCCGATGCGTCGGCGCGCGTTCGATGCGGGACATATTGGCCTGCACGCCCGCAAGCCGGGCGAGGCGCAGCAGCTCGAGCCAGACCCTGGCCTGCACGCGCTGGGCGCCGAGGTCGATCAGGCGATCGGCCAGCTCGCGCACACTACCGCTCAGGCGGCGGAGCACGTGCTCGCGCACCGAGGCGTGATTCGCGAGGATGGCCCGAAACGCCTCCGGCGGCAGCGACGCGAGCAGCGACTCGCGTGCCGCGACAACGTCGGCCATGTGGGTGCGGCCGTCGATGGCGGAATGTTCGCCGAACAATTCCCCAGCCGGCAGGTCCCGCAATATGATCTGGCGCCCGCGCCCGGCCGCAGCCGAAACGCGCACCATGCCGGCGATCACGAAATGAACGTCGCGATCCTCGCCGTCGCGCCGGATGACGTACTGGTTGCGCTTATAGCGCGTCCATTTGCACTGATCCGCGATCTCCCTGAGGGTGCGCGCGTCCAGCCCCTTCAGGATAGTGACCCTTTGCAGGCCGAGCACCGCCGAGGCGCGGATGGCGCGATTCTTGGTTGCGCCGCGGCGCTGCCGTGCGGTTGCCATCAATTCGCCTTCGGCCGCTTCAATTCTGGAGGGTGTTGCGCACAGTCATGTCGTTCAGGTAGCCATGGGAAAGCGACCTGCCGATTCTAGACCGCTGCGACGGCCGCAATCGCCGCCACCTCGCACGCGCGCACGCACTCCAGTATCAGACGCGCCACGCCCGCCAGCACCCATGCCGTCGCCGCCGTCTCCACAGTATCCGTCTCCCCGGAACGTGAGCGCTTGCGCTGCCGCGGGCATAGAATACCCCAATGGATCTGGGTTTCTGATCAGCGGCGCCGGATCGGATCGGGGGGTCACGATGGCACAAGCGGTTTCGCATGAACTTCTGCAGCGAATCCGGGACATCATCGCTGCGGAAACGGGCGTCGACCCTTCGCCCGAGGTCCTTGAGCGGCTGCAGGCCACCCTCGCCACCGCCCCGGATCAGGCCGCAGCGACGCCGCCCGCCGCAGAGACCTCGAGCCGCGAAGTCACCGTCCTGCTCGCCGACCTGCGCGGCTTCAGCTCGATCTCCGAAGCCTATCCGGTGGCGAAGGTGCTCGAGCTGCTCAACCGCTACCTCGGGCGCATGTGCGAGATCGCGGTGCGCAACGGCGGCACCATCGACAAGTTCATGGGCGATTCGATCATGGTGCTGTTCGGCGCCCCGCAGCAGGGCGACGACGACGCACGGCGCGCCGTGACCTGCGCGGCGCAGATGCAGATCGCGATGGACGAGGTCAACCGCGAGCACGCCGCGCTCAAGCTGCCGGAGCTCTTCATGGGCATCGGCATCAACACCGGCCGCGTCATGGCGGGGCTCCTCGGCTCCGAGCTGCATTCGGAGTACACGGTCATCGGCGACGAGGTGAACTTCGCCTCGCGCATCGAGACCTTCAGCCTGCGCGGCCAGGTGCTGGTGAGCGAGAGCACCTTCGAGCTCTGCCGCGGCTACGTCGCCACGGCCGCGCCGATGGACGTGCACGTCAAGGGCAAGTCCAAACCGGTGCGCCTGCACGAAGTGCTGGCGATCCCGTCCCTCGGCCTGCAGCTGCCGCGGCAGGAAGTGCGCAAGAGCCCGCGCGTCGAGGTGAGGATCCCGTTCACCTACCAGCCGGTGATCGACAAGATCGTGATGCCGCAGGTGCGCACCGGCGTGATCCTCGACCTGGGCTATCACGGCATCTTCGCCGAGGTCGAGCCGGGCCTGACGACCCATTCCGACATCCGCCTGGGCCTGGATCTTTCGCTCGTCGGCGGCCGCGCCGACGATGTCTACGCCAAGGTGCTCGGCACGCACGCCAACAAGGGCCGCCACATGGCGAGCATGGAATTCACTTCGGTCAGCGTGCCGGGCAACGCCGCCATCCGGCAGTTCGTGCAGACGCTGATCCAGGGCAGCCCGACGAAGTAGCGCGACACCGGGATTTGCGCGGCCGCGATCTCAGTCCCGCTCGCGCGGCTGCGGGATCACGGTCTCCACCGGCTTGCCGTCGCGGTAGTAGGTGCGTTCCGCCTGGCGTGCCATCATGGTGAAGCGCCACGCGTCATCCAGCCAGCGCAGCTTGGCGACCGCAGGCAGCGCGCTGTAATAAAGGATCTGCTCGTCGGTGCGCTCGTAACTGTAGTCGTAGCTGTCCATTTCGCTCAATCGTCCCGTCGCCGGCTGCGCAACATCTCAAGCCGGTGGAGCGTCTCGATGTCGGAGCGGTCGATCTGCCGGCCGGTGCCGGATTTTAGCGCGATCAGATCCGGTACCGAGATCGCGGAAACATCGAAATCTTCCACCTTGAACGTCACCCGCCGCTCGTAGGCCGGCTCGAATGGCACTGCGGGCTTGACCAGCACATCGAGCGAGGGTCCATGGCCCTCGGCAGGTCGAAGCTGGAATGCAAGCATGTGCTTGTCCCGGATCCAGCTCTCCACTGTCGCCGCATCACAAAATTGCTCCATCGTCACAAGCGGATTCGCCGGCTTGAGCTTCAATGGCCGGATTGCCGCGAGGAAGCGCTGCAGATTCTCCGCGTCCAGAGCGAGCATGATGTCCACGTCCATGGTCATGCGCTCCGCGCCATGCAGATTGGCTGCGACGCCACCTACGACAAGGTAGCGCACCCGCTCCTGTGCCAGTAGCCGAAAAAGATCGACGAAGAACATCCGCTAACCTCCCGGCTTGCGCTCGGCCTCCAGCCGCGCCACGTGCGGCGCGGCGGTCGGCTCCTCGATCTCGGCCGCCTCGATCCTCTGGAACTGCTGGCTGATCTTGTCGCCGGTGATCTGGATCTTTTCGGCGTCCTCGTGCGCCTGGCGGATGTGGTCGGCGAGCTTGCGGAGGCGCTCGTCGAAACGGCCGAACTCCACCGCGAGCCGCGCCAGCGCCTCCTTGATGACGTGGATCTGCTTGCGCGTCTCGACGTCCTTCAGCACGGCGCGCGCGGTGTTGAGCACCGCCATCAGCGTCGTCGGCGAGACGATCCAGACGCGCCGCGCCATCGCGTAGTCGACCACCTCGTAGTGGTAGGCGTGGATTTCGGCAAACACCGCTTCCGCCGGGACGAACATCACCGCGCCGTCCGAGGTTTCGTTGGCGATGATGTATTTCTTCGCGATGTCGTCGACGTGTTTCCTCACGTCCAGCCGGAACTGCTTCTGCGCCAGCGAGCGATCGGCGTCGTTCGCCTCGCGCTCGAACATGCGGTTGTAGTTCTCCAGCGGAAATTTCGAATCGACGCAGACCAGGCCCGTGGGCGCGGGAAGCTTCAGCACGCAGTCGGCGCGCATGCCGTTGGACAGCGTGTACTGCATCTCGAAGGCGGCGGTGGGCAGGGTGTTGCGCACCAGCGCCTCGAGCTGCACTTCGCCGAAGGTGCCGCGCGTCTTCTTGTCGCCGAGCAGCTCCTGCAGCGACACCACGCTGCCGGTGAGGATCTCGATCTTCTTCTGCGCCTCGTCGATGGTCGCCAGCCGCTGCATGACGTTGACGAACGTGTCGTTGGTCTTGCGGAAACCCTCGTCGAGGCGCTCGTTGACGCGATGCGAGATCTGGTCGAGGCGGCTCGCCAGGCTCTCGCCGATCGAGAGCTCCAGCCGGTGCAGCGTGTCACGGGTGCGGTTCAATTCGTCCGACAGGCGCGCGGCCAGGCGGTCCGACTGCTGCGCGAGACCGCCGTGCAGGTCGAGCAGCATGTGGCGGTGCTTGTCTTCGAGGCTGCGGTGCGTGCGCAGCACCAGCCAGATCGCGAGACCCAGGACGACCAGAGCGATGACGATCGCGGATTCAGCCATGCCCGATTCTATCGAGCGCGGCGCGCCACCGCTCCCGCGCGGCGTCCGGCCGCGGCGAATTGACGCATATCAAGAGGCCGATTTGCCGATGATCTAGCATTGGTGCGAAGCAACAACCTCATGCGGGTCGCAGTGAAGCAATCCAGAAGAAGGTTCCTGATGCTCGGGGAGCCGGCCTCTGCGCAACTGCCCGCCACGGGATTCGCCCGCAGGGCGCGCATCAGCGAGCAATGCCTTGCCGCGCGCGGCATCGTGTGCCGCACCTGCGGCGGGCACTGCGAGCCACACGCGATCGGCTTCCGGCTGCTGCCGGCCGGGCGATCCTTTCCCCTCATCGACGACACGCGCTGCAACGCCTGCGGCGAGTGCGTGCGCGTCTGCCCGGCGCAAGCCGTTTCGCTGCACCTGATCGAGACCGCGCCGGCATGAACATCTCCGGCATCGTGTTGCGCGCAAGTCCGGAGAACGCCGCCGGAGTGCGCGCCTCGGTCGCCGCGCTGCCCGGGGTCGAAGTGCATGCCGCGACCCATGACGGCCGGCTGGTGCTCACCCTCGAGGACGCCGGCACCGCGAGCGCGGCGGACACCTTCGTGAAACTGCACGACATCCAGGGCGTGATGTCGGTGTCGATGATCTACCAGTATTCGGATGATTCGGGAATCCAGGAGGCTTGACCATGAATCTCAGCAGACGCGATTTCATCAAGGCCAACGCCGCCACCGCGGCAGCCGCGGCAGCCGGCGTGACGCTGCCGGGCACCGGGGTGCTCGCGCAGCCCAAGGATGACATCCGCTGGGACAAGGCGCCGTGCCGTTTCTGCGGCACCGGCTGCAGCGTGCTGGTAGGCACCAAGGACGGCCGCGTGGTCGCGACGCAGGGCGATCCGGATGCACCGGTCAACAAGGGTCTCAACTGCATCAAGGGCTACTTTCTCTCCAAGATCATGTACGGCGAGGACCGCCTCAAGCAGCCGCTCCTGCGCATGAAGAACGGCAAATACGACAAGGCGGGCGAATTCACGCCGGTCAGCTGGAAGCAGGCCTTTGACCTCATGGCCGAGAAGTGGAAGGTGGCGCTCAAGGCCGACGGTCCTGCGGCGGTCGGCATGTTCGGCTCGGGCCAGTGGACCATCTGGGAGGGCTACGCCGCGGCGAAGCTCTACAAGGCGGGCTTCCGCTCCAACAACCTCGACCCGAACGCGCGCCACTGCATGGCGAGCGCGGTGGCGGGCTTCATGCGCACGTTCGGCATCGACGAACCGATGGGCTGCTACGACGATCTCGAGCACGCCGACGCCTTCGTGCTCTGGGGCTCGAACATGGCCGAGATGCATCCCGTGCTGTGGTCGCGGCTGACCGACCGCCGCCTCACCAACCCGAAGGTGAGAGTCGTCGTGCTCTCGACCTTCGAGCATCGCTCGTTCGAGCTGGCCGACCTGCCGATCATCTTCACGCCGCAGACCGACCTCGCGATCCTCAACTACATCGCGAACCACATCATCCAGTCGGGCAAGGTGAACCAGGACTTCGTCAAGAAGCACGTCAATTTCGCCGCCGGCGCGACGGACATCGGCTACGGCCTGCGGCCGGCGCACGCACTGGAGAAAGACGCCAAGGACCTCAAGGACACCAACGCCTCGAAACCGATCAGCTTCGACGAATACAGGAAGTTCGTCTCCGAGTACACCGCCGAAAAGGTTGCCAAGCTTTCGGGCGTTTCGGTCAAGGACTTGAAAACACTGGCAGAAATTTACGCTGACCCCAAATTGAAGGTGGTGTCGTACTGGACGATGGGCTTCAACCAGCACACGCGCGGCACGTGGGTGAACAACCTCGTCTACAACGTGCACCTGCTGACCGGGAAGATTTCGGAGCCGGGCAACGGCCCGTTCTCGCTCACCGGGCAGCCTTCGGCCTGCGGCACGGCGCGCGAAGTGGGAACCTTTTCGCACCGCCTGCCCGCCGACATGGTGGTCACGAATCCGAAACACCGCGAGCTCACCGAAAAGCTGTGGCAGCTGCCCGAGGGCACGCTGCCCGACAAGATCGGTCTGCACGCGGTGGCGCAATCGCGCGCGCTGAAGGACGGCAAGCTCAAGTGCTACTGGACTTCGACCACCAACAACATGCAGGCCGGGCCGAACATCAACGGCGAGATCCTGCCGGGATGGCGCAACCCGGCGACCTTCGTGGTCGTGTCGGATGCCTATCCGACGGTGAGCGCGCTCGCCGCCGACCTGATCCTGCCCTCGGCCATGTGGGTGGAAAAGGAAGGCGCCTACGGCAACGCCGAGCGGCGCACCCAGTTCTGGCGCCAGATGGTCAAGGCGCCCGGCGAGTCGAAGTCCGACCTCTGGCAGTACCTCGAGTTCGCCAAGCGCTTCAAGGTCGAGGAGGTCTGGCCCGCCGAGCTGATCGCGAAGAAGCCCGCGTACAAGGGCAAGACGCTGTACGACGTCCTCTTTGCCAACGGCGTCGTCGACAGATTCAAGCTCAAGGAGCTGCCGAAAGATGGCTACATCAGCGAGGAGACGAAGGACTTCGGCTTCTATCCGCAGAAGGGCCTCTGGGAAGAGTACCGGCAGTTCGGCAGCGGCAAGGCGCATGACCTGGCCGAGTTCGATACGTATCACAAGGTGCGCGGTCTGCGCTGGCCGGTGGTCGACGGCAAGGAAACGCTCTGGCGCTTCAGGGAAGGCTACGACCCGTACGTGAAGAAGGGCGAGGGCTTGCGTTTCTACGGCAAGCCCGACGGCAAGGCCGTGATCTTCGCCTTGCCCTACCAGCCCGCGGCCGAGTCGCCCGACAAGGAGTACGACCTGTGGCTGTGCACCGGGCGCGTGCTGGAGCACTGGCACACGGGTTCGATGACGCGACGCGTACCCGAGCTGTACCGCGCCTTCCCCGACGCGGTCGTGTTCATGCATCCCAACGACGCCCAGAAGCGCGGACTGCAGCGCGGTGTGGAAGCCAAGCTCGTTTCGCGGCGCGGCGAGATGATCGCGCGCATCGAGACGCGCGGCCGCAACAAGGTGCCCGAGGGCCTCGTGTTCGTGCCGTTCTTCGATGCCGGGCGGCTGGTCAACAAGCTCACGCTGGATGCCACCTGCCCGATCTCCCGTGAAACCGATTTCAAGAAATGCGCGGTGAGAATCACGAGGGTGTAGATGGCCGCTCGCCGACAGATCCTGCAGGGGATGGCAGGCGCCGCGGGCTGCGCGGCACTCGCCGGCCTCGGCCTGGGACTGTATGCGCAGCAGACGCGCGCCTTGCCCGTGCGGGCGCTGCGCCCGCCGGGCGCGCAGCCCGAGGAAAAGTTTCTCGGCGCCTGCCTGCGCTGCGGCCTGTGCGTGCGCGCCTGTCCCTACAAGACGCTGCGCCTGGCGGAACTGGGCGACGGCGTGGTGAGCGGCACACCGTGGTTCACGGCGCGCAGGATCCCCTGCGAAATGTGCCCCGACATTCCCTGCGTCAAGGCCTGTCCGAGCGGCGCGCTCGAGCCGTCGCTGCAAGACATCGACCGCGCGCGCATGGGGCTCGCCGTGATCGTCGACCAGGAAAACTGCCTCAATTACCAGGGGCTGCGCTGCGACGTCTGCTACCGGGTCTGCCCGCTGATCGGCAAGGCGATCACGCTCGAGCTGCGCCACAACGAGCGAACCGGCAAGCACGCGATGTTCATCCCGACGGTGAATTCGAATCACTGCACCGGCTGCGGCAAGTGCGAGCGCGCCTGTGTGCTCGAGGAAGCCGCGATCAAGGTGCTGCCGCTGAAGCAGGCCAAGGGCGAACTGGGCCGGCACTACCGCCTCGGCTGGAAGGAAAAGGAAAAGGCCGGCCGGGCGCTCGGACCCGAAGCGCTCGAATTTCCGATCCGCAGGCCTGAACAGCGATGAGCCGCGCCGAAGCCGCGCTGCACCCGCCGCACGCGCCCGCCGCCGCCGCAGTCGCCGCCAAGGGCCTGTTGCGCGCGCACCGGTGGCTCCTGCTGCGGCGCACGTCGCAGTTCGCGGCGCTCGCGCTGTTCCTCGCCGGGCCGCTCGCCGGGATCTGGATCGTGAAGGGCAATCTCGCCTCGAGCCTCACGCTCGAAGTGCTCCCCTTGAGCGATCCCTACGCGGTGCTGCAGGGCCTCGCGGCAGGCCACCTCATGGCGGCGAGCGCGCTCACCGGGGCCGCGATCATGGCGGTGTTCTACGCCATCGCCGGCGGCCGCGCGTACTGCGCGTGGGTCTGCCCTGTGAATGTCGTCACCGACACCGCAGCGTGGCTGCGCCGCAGGCTCGGACTGCGTCCGGACATTTCGCTGCCGCGCGCCACGCGCCAGTGGCTGCTCGGCGCGACCCTTGCGCTGGCCGCCGCCACCGGCGCGATCGTCTGGGAATGGGTCAATCCGGTCTCGATGCTGCATCGCGGGCTGATCTTCGGCTTCGGCCTCGCCTGGGCGGTGGTGCTCGCGGTTTTCGTCCTCGACCTGCTCGTGTCGGCGCGCGCCTGGTGCGGGCATCTCTGCCCGATGGGCGCGTTCTATGCGCTCCTCGGCAGCGGCGCCCTGCTGCGCGTGTCGGCGCGCTCGTCCTCGCGCTGCGACGATTGCCTCGACTGCTATCGCGCCTGCCCCGAACCGCAGGTGATCCAGCCCGCGCTCAAGGGCTTGGCGAGCCCCGTCATCGGCTCGGCCGCGTGCACCAACTGCGGCCGCTGCATCGACGTCTGCAGCCAGGACGTGTTCCGCTTCGCCATCCGCTTCGACCAGAGAAGGGACTGATCATGAACGCTTTCCGCATTGTGCTTTGTCTCGCCGCCGCGGTTGTGCTCGCCGCCGCAGGCGCCGTGCGCGCGCAGACGCAGCCGGCGGTCGGCAAGGTCGACCTCAAGACCGGCGACGTGGTGCCGATCGAGGCCACCTCGCGCGCCGACTCGTTTCGCAACGCGCGCGACCGCGAGCCCTATGCGCGCGATTTCGTGCAGCAGCCGCCGCTGATCCCGCACACCGTCAAGGGCTACAACATCACGGCCAACTTCAACAAGTGCATGGATTGCCACGCCTGGTCGCGCACGCCGGAGTCCGGCGCCACCAAGGTGAGCCAGTCGCACTTCAAGGACCGCGATGGCCGCGAGCTCTCCAACATTTCGCCGCGGCGCTACTTCTGCCTGCAGTGCCACGTCTCTCAGGTCGAGGCCCCGCCGCTGGTCAACAACACCTTCAAGCCGCTGCCGTCGATGAAGCAGGCGCCCGCGAAGTAGGGACCGCACCATGCAAACACCACGCAGCGGCCTCGCCGCGCGCATCCGCAGCCTCGGGCCCTGGACCGCGCTCCTGATCTTCGCCGCGGGAATCGTCTTCTGGGGCGGCTTCAACTGGACGCTCGAGCTCACCAATACCGAGGCCTTCTGCACCGCGTGCCACGAGATGAAGGTGAACGTCTTCAAGGAGTACCAGAACACGATGCACTACTCCAACCGCACCGGCGTGCGCGCCACCTGCCCGGACTGCCACGTGCCGCGCGAGTGGGTGCACAAGGTGGCGCGCAAGATCCGCGCCAGCAACGAAGTGTTCCACTGGGCGCTCGGCTCGATCGACACGCCGGAGAAGTTCAACGCCGTGCGCCGCAGGCTGGCGCAACTCGAATGGGCGCGCATGAAGGCGAACGATTCGCACGAGTGCCGCAACTGCCACGCCTACGACTACATGGACTACTCGGAGCAGGGACGGCGCGCCGTGGCCCAGCATACGAAGGGCTTTGCCGAGAAGAAAACCTGCATCGACTGCCACAAGGGCGTGGCGCACTCGCTGCCGCCCATGGAGCAGAACATCGGCGCGCCCAGGGTGGCGCAGGCCGACTGAGGAAATGGGGTCAGAGCAACTTCAAGGGGATGGCGAAGCAGGGGAACGGGGTCGTGGAAGTTACTCTGACCCCGTTCCCCGGTTCGCTCACATGCGATACGCCGCCTCGCCGTGCGAAGTGACGTCGAGCCCTTCGCGCTCGGCTTCCTCGGTCACGCGCAGGCCGATGGTCCAGTCGACCAGCTTGAAGGCGACGAAGGCCACCACGCCCGACCACAACACCGTCACGCCCACGGCCTTGGCCTGAGTCAGCACCTGCGCTGCGATGCTCTCGAAGCCGGGCTTCATCTCGAACCAGTTGTTGGGGAAGCCCGGCCCGCCGAGCGACGGGTCGTTGAATACGCCGGTGAGCAGCGCGCCCAGAATTCCGCCGATGGCGTGCACGCCGAACACGTCGAGCGAGTCATCCACCTTGAGCAGGTGCTTCAGGCCGTTCACGCCCCAGAGGCATACCAGACCCGCGGCGGTTCCGATCACGAACGCACCCGGTATGCCCACGTTGCCCGCGGCGGGAGTGATCGCCACCAGCCCCGCGACGGCGCCCGAGGCTGCACCGAGCATCGAAGGCTTGCCCTTGAAGACCGCCTCGCCCAGTATCCAGGAGAGAACCGCGCAGGCCGTCGCGAGGTAGGTGTTCATGAACGCGAGCCCGGCGGTGCCGTTCGCTTCCAGGGCGGAACCGGCGTTGAATCCGAACCAGCCGGTCCAGAGCAAGGCGGCGCCGATCATCGTCATGGTCAGGTTGTGCGGCATCAGCGCTTCCTTGCCGTAGCCGATGCGCTTGCCGACGACGTAGGCGCCCACGAGTCCGGCGATGCCGGCGTTGATGTGCACCACCGTGCCGCCCGCAAAGTCGAGCGCCCCCCATTGCCAGAGCAGGCCCGCCTTGCCGTTCATCTCGTCCACCACCTTGGCGCTCGTATAGGCGTCGGGACCCATCCAGAACCACACCATGTGCGCGATCGGCGCGTAGCTGAAGGTGAACCACAGCACGATGAACGCGATCACTGCCGAGAACTTGATCCGCTCGGCGAACGCGCCCAGGATCAGGCAGCAGGTGATCGCGGCGAAGGTTGCCTGGAACGCGACGAACACCAGCTCGTACAACGGCGTGTTCCTGCTGAAGGTCGCGGCCATGGAGAATTCGCCTTTGGCGGAATCGAACGTTCCCTTGAGGAAGAGGCGATCGAAGCCGCCGAAGTAGGCGTTGCCCTCGGTGAAGGCGAGGCTGTAGCCGTAGATGCACCACAGCACCGTCACCAGCGAGAACACGACGAAGACCTGCATCAGCATGGAAAGCGCGTTCTTCGAGCGCACCATGCCGCCGTAGAACAGCGCCAGCGCGGGCACGCTCATCATGAGCACGAGCGCGGTCGAGGTGAGCATCCAGGCAACGTCGCCCTTGTTCGGCGTCGGCGCAGGTTTCGCTTCCGCAGGCTTGGGCGCTTCGGCAGGCGCCGCAGCGGTTGCTGGTGCAGCGGCCGCCGGCGCTGCCGCGGCCGGCTTGTCGCCGGCCGCCGGCGCCTTGCCCTGCGCCCAGCCGGTCCCCGCGAGCGCCACTGCCGTCGCGAGCAGGATCAATGCAAGGAATCGCTTCATTTCGTTCTCCTAGAGCGCCGCGGCGTCGGTTTCGCCGGTGCGGATGCGGATGACCCGTTCGAGGTCGAAGACGAAGATCTTGCCGTCGCCGATCTTGCCGGTGTTGGCCGCCTTTTCGATCGCCTCGATCGTGGGCTCCAGCATCTCGGTCTTGACCGCGGCTTCGATCTTCACTTTCGGCAGGAAGTCGACGACGTATTCGGCGCCGCGGTAGAGCTCGGTGTGGCCCTTCTGCCGGCCGAAGCCCTTCACCTCGGTGACGGTGATCCCCTGCACGCCGATCGCCGAGAGCGCCTCGCGCACCTCGTCGAGCTTGAACGGCTTGATGATGGCGGTGACGAGTTTCATGTCGACCTCAGAAAGTCTTGCTCACCGACAGCACCGCGATGCCGCGCCCGGCGTCCTTCAGTCTGGCGCCGGCGCCCGCCGGAAGCTGGTTGGCGAAGCAGTAGAAGCCTGGGTTGGCCGGGTTGCAGCTGCCCTTGGCGTCGCTGTCGATGTAGGCGGCGCCGAAGACCCAGCCGTTCACGTCCTTGGTGACGCCGATCTTCCAGTCGGTGTAGTCGCCGTCGGTCAGGTCGGACCCGGTGCTCCAGCCCTTGAGCTTGAAGCTGCCGATGTGACCGTTGACGCCCCAGCCGTTGCCCAGGTCGTAGTTCGCCGAGAAATCGAGATAGCTCGAACCCTTGGTGCCCGGCAGCGAGAAGTAGTCGTCGATGGCATGCGAGTACTTGAGCGACAGCCACTTCCAGCTGCCGCCGACATAGATCTCCTTGTTGTCGACCAGGCCCGTGTGCGTCTTGGTGGTGTGCGGACTGGCGAAGGCCGTGCCGGCTGCAAGATTGGCGTCGGAACCCGGGTAGTAGTAATAGATGAAGCCGACATCGAGGCCGAAGTCGCCGAAGGACTTCTTCCAGCCGCCGTAGAAATCCATCTCCAGGTTGGCGGCGGGAAAGCCCGCGCCCTCGCTGACGTTGGAGTTCCAGTTGCCGAGGTACAGGCCGCTGGCGTGGCCGTAGTCGATGCCGCCCTGCAGCGCCGGCTTGCCGAAAGTCTGGTCGATGCCGCGGAAGCGGTAGCTCGAAAACAGCCCCGCGTTGCCGCTCAGGGTGTGCGGCGATTGCGGCGCGGCCTGCTGGGCAAAGGCGAGGATCGGGGTGGCGAGCGTTGCGGCGACGCTCAGGGACAGCAGGGTTTTGCGCACGGTCGGGTCTCCGATGAGTGGTTGAAGGTCAGTCCACCCAAAGCAGCAACCGTGCCACGCAGCATTTACCGATGAATCAATGAGTTGCAGCGGCTCCTGGAACTTCGCCCCTGCACCAATCCGGGGCACGCCGCAAGGCGCGCGCCCGTTGCTGGTGCAGCCGCGTCAGACCGTTTCGCGCAAGGTCAGCGCCGGGGAAGCCGTCAGCACCTTGCGCGCCGAGAGCCAGGCGTTGAGCGAAAGCAGCAGCACACCGGCGAGCGGTCCCGCGATCCACAGCTCGGGACTCGGCGGCAGATCGAGCTCGAACACGCGCCGCGCGAGCAGCTGTCCGATCGCGGCCGCGCCGATCGTGGCGAGGAGCCCCGCGAGCAGGCCCATGGCGAGGAACTCGACGCGCTGGCTGCCCGTCACCTGGCGGCGCGAGGCACCGTGCACGCGCATCACCGCCGCCTCGCGCCGGCGCTCGTCCTCGGTGGCGACGAGCGCCGAATAAAGCACCAGCAGGCCGGCGCCCAGCGCGAACAGGAACACGTACTGCACCGCGGTGATCACCTGGTCGATCACGCCCTGCGCCTGCTTCACCGCGGCACCGACATCGACAATCGTGAGGTTGGGAAAGCGCGCCGTCAGCTCGTTCATCGCCTTCTCGGCGCCCGGCTCGAGGCGAAAGGCGCTGATGTAGCTCGCGGGAAAGCCTTGCAGCAGGCGCGGCGGCGCGATGACGAAGAAATTCACCTTCATCGAATCCCAGCGCAGCTTCCTGAGCGAACCCAGGCGCGCGCTGAACGACTCCGAGCCCACCGTGAACGTCAGCTCGTCGCCGAGTTTCCAGCCCAGCGTGTGCGCGATGCCCTCCTCGACCGAAATCTCGCGCGCCCCGGGTGAAAACCAGCGCCCCGCGCTCACCACGTTGTGCGCCGGCGGCTGCTCGCTGAAGGACAGGTTGAATTCGCGCTCCACCAGGCGGCGCGCGCGTTCCTCGCCGAAATCGCCTTCCTGCACCTGGCGGCCGTTCAGCGCGGCGAACCGCCCGCGCACCATGGGATAAAGGTCCGGCACGTCGATGCGGTGCGCGCCGAAGAATTCGCGCACCGGCGCGAGCTGCTCCGGCTGCACGCCGAGCAGGAACCGGTTGGCAGCATCGGGCGGCGCGCTGCGGCGCCACGCGTCCACCAGGTCGTTGCGCGTGAAGCTGAGCAGCAGCATCGCCGTGAGTCCGAGCGCGAGGCTCGCCACCTGGACCGCGTTGCCGCGCGCATGCCGGCGCAGGTTCGCCAGGCCGTAGCGCAGCGCGATGCTGCCGCCGGAGAGGCGCCGCGCAACCGGCGCGCTGGCGGCGAGCCGCAGCGCGCCCCAGGCAATCACGGCGAAACCGAGCACCGCCGCAGCGAATCCGCCGACGACGAACGCGCCCATGCGCACATCGCCCGCCTGCCACACCAGCAGCCCGGCGAGTACCGCGAGGCCCGCCGCGTACGCCGCGATCGCGCCGCCCTTGGGCGCGCCGGACTCGCGCCGGATGACGCGCACCGCGGGCACGTTCTTCAGCTGCGCGAGCGGCGGCAGCGCGAATCCGAGCAGCAGCACCAGCCCTACCAGGAAGCCCTGCAGCGCGGGCAGCACGGTGGGCGCGGGCAGATCGGCGCGCAGGACTTCGCCCAGCGCCGCTGCGATCGCCGTCTGCGCGCCGATGCCGGCGAGGCAGCCGAGCGCGCAGGCCGCGGCGCCGAGATAAGAAAATTCCAGTCCGTGGAGCGCGAGCAGTCTTGCCTGCGTTGCGCCGAGGCAGCGCATCACCGCGCAGCCATCGAGGTGGCGCTCGACGTAGCGCCGCGTGGCGAGCGCGATCGCCACGCCGGCGAGAATCGCGGCCAGCAGCGCCGTCAGTCCGAGGAAGCGCTCGGCGCGGTCGATCGCCGCGCGCACTTCGGGCCGGCCGCTTTCGAGGTTATCCACGCGCTGACCGCGCGCGAGCCGTGAGAGCGCCCAGGATTCGAGCGCCGCGACGCCATCGCGCGCGCCGGCGGCGTAGAGGTAGTACCAGACCCGGCTGCCCGGCTGCACCAGGCGCGTGGCTGCGACGTCATCGGCGTGCATGATCAGGCGCGGCGCGATGTTGAAGAAATTCGCCCCGCGCTCGGGCTCGAGCGTGATCACGGCGGCGACCTGGAAGCGGCTCGCCCCGAGCTGCAGGTTCGACCCGACCGGCGCATCGAGCGAAGTCACGAGCCGTTCCTCGATCCACACCGTGCCGCGTGCCGGCCCAGAGGCCGCCGGCGCGTCGGGCGCGTTCGGCGCCGGCGCGACGCGCAGCTTGCCGCGCAGCGGGTAATTCTCGCTCACGGCCTTGACGCCCGCGAGCTGGCCGCGCGCGGTCTCGCCCGCCCCGGTCTGCGCCATGCTGATGAAGGTGACCGCCGTGGCGCGCTCGAGTCCCAGGCGCGCGATTTCCTGCGCCATCGCCGGCTGCCAGGGATGGTCCGAGACCAGCACCAGGTCGGCGCCGAGCAACTGGTGCGCATCGCGCACCAGCGCGCGGCTGACGCGGTCGGCAAAGAAACCGACGCTGGTCACGCTCGCCACCGCGACCACGAGCGCCGCGGCGAGCACGCGCAGCTCGCCCGCGCGCCAGTCGCGCGCGAGCATGCGCCAGGCGAGCGCGAAGGTCTTCATTTCGTTTGCGCGATGCGCCCGGCGGCGAGGCGCACCACGCGTGCGCAGCGCTGCGCCAGCGGCTCGTCGTGCGTCACCATCACGAGCGTGGTGCCATAGCTGCGGTTCAGCTCGAAGATCAGCTCGATCACGCTTTCGCCGGAGGCGGCATCGAGGCTGCCCGTGGGCTCGTCCGCGAGCAGCAGCGTCGGACGCACCACGAAGGCGCGCGCCAGCGCCACGCGCTGCTGCTCGCCGCCCGAAAGATGCTTGGGGTAATGCCCGAGGCGCTCGGCGAGGCCGACGCGCGCCAGGATCGCGCGCGCCGCGTCTTCGGCATCGGCGCGGCCCGCCAGCTCGAGGGGCAGCATGACATTCTCCAGCGCGGTGAGCGCCGGCAGCAGCTGAAACGACTGGAACACGAACCCGACCGTGCGCCCGCGCAGCGCCGCGCGCGCATCCTCATCCAGCGCGAACAGGTCGGTGCCATCCAGCGTCACGCTGCCGCGGGTGGGTGTATCGAGACCGGCCAGGATCGCGAGCAGGGTGGATTTTCCGGAGCCCGAGGCGCCGACGATGGCGAGCGCCTCGCCCGCCCTGACTTCGAGGTCGATATCGCGCAAAATGACGAGATCGCTCGAGCCGCTCCGGACCGTCTTGCCGATGCCCTTGGCCTGCAGAACCGTGCTTGCGTCAACGCTGCTGTGGATGGCGTCCATATTCCTGTCGGGAGCGGCGCACGCGGCGCCCGGGATCCTCGTCTTTGGCGATAGCCTCTCGGCGGCCTACGGCCTCGCCGAGCGGCGCGGCTGGGTGGCGCTCCTCGGAGAGCGCCTTCGGCAGGAGCAGCTGGATTATAGCGTCGTCAATGCCAGCATCTCCGGCGAGACCACGGCCGGCGGGCGCGCGCGCCTGGGCAAACTCCTCGCGCAGCACCGCCCCGCGGTGCTGATTCTCGAACTCGGCGGCAACGACGGCTTGCGCGGGCTGCCGGTCGCCGAGATGAAGAAGCATCTTGCGGCGATGATCGGCGCGGCACGGAAGGCCGGCGCACGCGTGCTGCTGGTAGGCATGCGAATGCCGCCCAATTACGGCGAAGGGTACGCGCACGCCTTCGAAGCGGTGTTCAGCGAGCTGGCGAACGAGCACCGCACCGCCTTCGCGCCGGAACTGACCGCCGGGATCGGCGCGCGGCTGGAGTATTTCCAGGCTGACCGCATCCATCCGAACGAGGCGGCACAGCCGCTGCTGCTGGAAAACGTCTGGAAAGCGCTGCGGCCGCTGCTGAAAGCGGGCGCTGCCGCTAAACGACGCTGAGCCGCGCCGCTGCGGCCACCAGCCGGCCGATGACGCGCGCCTCGGCGAAGCCGCGGCGGCGAAATTCCTCCAGTACCGCAGCTTGCGCCTCGGGCGCGCAGGCCACCAGCAGCCCGCCGCTGGTCTGGGGATCGGTGAGCAGCACGCGCTGCCAATCCGGCGCGCCCGGCGCGAGCCGCACATCCTGCCCGTAGCTCTTCCAGTTGCGGTCGGTGGCGCCGGTACTGGTGCCCTGCTGCGCCCGCTGCACCGCCTCGGCGATCAGCGGCACGTCGGCGAAACGGATTTCTCCGCCCAGCTTCGAGCCGCGCAGGATTTCGAGCAGGTGCCCCGCGAGGCCGAATCCGGTGACGTCGGTGAGCGCATGCACGGCCGGCATCTCGGACAGCGCAGTGCCCGGCGTGTTGAGCCTGGTCGTGCACTCGATCATCTTCGCGTAACCCTCTGCTGAGAGTTGACCCTTCTTCAGTGCCGCGGAGAGGATGCCGACGCCGAGCGGCTTGCCGAGGATGAGCACGTCGCCCGCGCGCGCCGAACTGTTGCGCTTGACCTTGTCGGGATGCACCAGACCGAGCGCCACCAGGCCGTAGATCGGCTCCAGCACGTCGATCGAATGGCCGCCGGCCACGGGGATGCCTGCCGCATGGCAAACCGACTCGCCGCCCGCAAGGATTTGCTGGATCACTGTGAGCGGCAGCTTGTCGAGGGGCATGCCGACGACCGCCAGCGCGAAGATCGGTTTCGCGCCCATGGCATAGATGTCGGAGATCGCGTTGGTCGCCGCGATGCGGCCGAAATCGTAGGGATCGTCGACGATCGGGGTGAAGAAATCGGTCGTGGCGACGAGCGCCTGCGAATCGTTCAGCTTGTACACCGCCGCGTCGTCCGCCGTTTCCGTGCCCACCATCAGGGCCTCGGGCAGCCCGCGCACCGGCGTCGAGGCGAGCAGCTCGGTGAGCACCGCGGGGGCGATCTTGCAGCCGCAGCCGCCGCCGTGGCTGAACTCGGTCAGCCGGATCTTTTCGGGAGCGTTCATAGGCGTAGAATTTTAGCGGATGAAACCGGCACTGAAATCCTCGGTCGCGATGAGCGCAGCGGCGCTCGGGCAATTCGACGCGGTGCTGGATGCGCGCTCGCCGGCCGAATACGCCGAAGACCACGTTCCCGGCGCAGTCTCGTGCCCGGTGCTCGATGATGCCGAGCGCGCGCGCGTGGGGACGATTTACAGGCAGGAATCGCCCTTCGCGGCCAAGCGCATCGGCGCGGCGCTGGTCGCGCGCAACATCGCGCGCCATCTCGAGACCACGCTGGCGGACAAGCCGCGAACCTGGCGGGCGCTGGTCTACTGCTGGCGCGGCGGCAAGCGCTCGGGCGCGCTCGTGCACGTGCTGCGCGAGATCGGCTGGGAGGCGAAGACCCTGGAAGGCGGCTACAAGGCCTACCGCCGCCACGTCGTCGAGCAACTGGCCGAGCTGCCGGGCCGCTTCACCTTTCGCGTCATCCACGGCGTCACGGGCAGCGGCAAGAGCCGGCTGCTGCGGGCGCTGGGGCGCACCGGCGCCCAGGTGCTCGACCTCGAAGAGCTTGCGGCGCACCGCGGCTCGGTGCTCGGCAACCTGCCCGAGCGGCCGCAGCCCTCGCAGAAACTGTTCGAGAGCCGGCTGCTCGCCGCGCTCGTGCGGCTCGATCGCGTGCGTCCCGTCTACGTCGAGGGCGAAAGCCGCAAGATCGGCCAGTTGCAGGTTCCCGGCGCGCTCATCGAAACCATGCGCGCCAGCGACTGCGTGCTGCTGGAAGCCGATCTCGAGACGCGCGTCGCCCTGCTGATGGACGAATACCGCCATTTCTTCGCCGATCCCGCGTTGCTTTCGGCCCAGCTCGATTGCCTGACCGAGCTGCATGGGCGCGAACGTATCGAAGCCTGGAAGCAGCTCGCCGCGCGCGGCGACTGGCGCGGCTTTGTCGCGCGCTTGCTCGAAGAGCACTACGACCCGGCGTACCGGCGCTCGGCGGCGCGCAATTTCGCCCGCCTGCCGCAGGCCACGATCCTGCACCTGCCTTGCGCCGAAGACATGGCCTTCGCGCAGCTGGCGGAGACGATCGCATGAAGCGGCTTGCCGCGATCGTGCTCGCGCTCGCTGCGGCGCCCGCCATCGCGCAGGAAGTGCGCGACGCGCTGGAGGTGGGCGACCTGATCTGCGAGATCCGCCACGGCTACCGGCGCGATCTGTTCGCCGCGCTTTCGCCAACCCGCCCGGCGACGGATCTGATGCTCGTCTACGAAGCGCCCGGCGCGCAGGCGCCGCGCGTGGTTTCCAGCCAGCGCCCCGGCCGGCACGCGATCGAGGTGCGGGTGACGGCAAACGCCGTGCACCTGATCGAGCCGGTGGGCCCGAGCATCCGCCACACCGCGCTCACGCGCTGCCTGCAGACGAAATCGAAGGACGGCTACGAGATCTGCACGCGCTTCGCGGCGCGGCATGCCTGGCATTTCGACACCGGTGCGTATGCAGATCCCGACGCGGCGCTGGCGCGCCTGTCGGACAGCGTCTCGCGCGGCGTGTGCGAGCCCTGGAGCGTGGATTAGTGTTGCAGAATTGCGAATGTCGCCGGCGCACGACGTGATCTGAATCAATTTTTGCAGGCAGGCGCTTTTCGCGTCTTGCCGGGTTCGGTACGTTCTGGCCATGCGTACTTGTTCCCATACGGTTGTGCTGCGCAGTCTGACTGCGTTTTTTTTCGCCCTTGCCCTAGCGACTTTGCCCTCGCTCGCGAACGCGGAGCCCGATACGTGCCGCGTCGGCAATACGACGTTCGAAGGCCTGCAAGCCTGTGCGCTCACGCACCGGATCCGTCAAGGCGAAGAGGTTCCCTTCAGGCCGTTCGAGGTCATGGGACTCATCAATGAGATCTGCGAGGCGCTCGAAGGCAGGATGGACGAGCGGCTGAGGAACGACCCGCGCAAGACGCTGTTCAGGACGAAAGACGGGTTCGACTGCTACCGCAAAGGCGAACCGATCCGCTTGCCGCCCATGCGAGCGGCCAATTTCATCCGGCAGCCCCTGATTCTCGTGCAGTCCCTGCGGCGTCGCCGATAAGGTCGCAGCGACTGCCGCGACGCGCTGCCGCCTTCGCGATCGGCGGCGGCTAGGCGTTCAATCCCGCCAGCACGCGCACGTGCTGCACCACGCTGCGGCCGAGCGCGGCCAGCGCGTAGCCGCCCTCCAGCATCGACACCATGCGCCCCTGGGCGTGGCGCAGCGCGACCTCCCTGATCCTCTCGGTCACCCAGCCGTAATCGGCATCGTGCAGCCGCAGCATCGCCATGTCGTCTTCCATGTGCGCGTCGAAACCGGCTGAAAAAACCACCAGCCCGGGCCTGAACGCTTCCAGCGCGGGCAGCCACTGCTGCGTCACCGCCTCGCGGAACTGCTTCGAGCCCGCGCCCGCCGGCAGCGGCACGTTGACCATGTTGGAGGCCGGGTCCTCGGTGCCGCAGTAGGGGTAAAAGGGGTGCTGGAAGATCGAAACCATCAGCACGCCCGCGTCGCCGGCGAAGATGTCCTCGGTGCCGTTGCCGTGGTGGACGTCGAAATCGACGATCGCGACGCGCTCGACGCCGTGCGCCTGGATCGCGTGGCGCGCAGCGACGGCGACGTTGTTGAAGATGCAAAAGCCCATCGGCCGCGCGCGGCAGGCGTGGTGCCCGGGCGGGCGCACGGCGCAGAACGCGCTGTCGGCCTCGCCGCGCATGACCAGATCGGTCGCGAGCACCGCGGCTCCCGCGGCGCGCAGCGCCGCGTTGAGGCTGTGCGGATTCATCGCCGTGTCGGGATCGAGGTGCACCGTGCCCTCTTCGGGCGAGGCTTGCCGGATGGCCTGCACGTAGCCGATCGGGTGCACGCGCGCGAGCTGCTCGTCGCTCGCGAGCGGCGCCTCGTGGCGCGCGAGGAACGGCTCGATGCCGGAGGCGATCAGCTGGTCTTCGATCGCGCCCAGCCGTTCAGGACACTCGGGGTGCCCCGCGCCCATGTCGTGCTTCAGGCAATCGGGATGGGTGATGAAGGCCGTCGCCATGCCGATGCGATGATAGCCCATCCAGTACAATCGCCGCATGCTCCTCAGGCGCCAGGTCCAGCCCCTATCGCCATCGCCCGTGGCGCGCCTGATCGAGGCGGCGAGCGGCATCATCCTCGGCAAGGAAGTCCAGATCCGCCTCTCGCTCGCCTGCCTGCTGGCACGCGGCCACCTGCTGATCGAGGACGTGCCGGGTGTCGGCAAGACCACGCTCGCGCACGTGCTCGCGAAATCCCTCGGGCTGCAGTTCCAGCGCATCCAGTTCACCAGCGACATGCTGCCGGCCGACATCCTCGGCGTTGCGGTGTACGAGCGCGACGGCGGCGGCTTCAAGTTCCACCCCGGGCCGATCTTCGCGCAGGTGATTCTCGCCGACGAAGTCAACCGCGCCACGCCCAAGACGCAGAGCGCGCTGCTCGAGGCGATGGAGGAGCACCAGGTCACCGCCGAAGGCGAAACCCGCAAGCTGCCGGAACCGTTCTTCGTCATCGCGACGCAGAATCCGTCGGAGTCGGTGGGCACCTTCCCGCTGCCGGAATCGCAGCTCGACCGTTTCCTGATGCGCATCGAGCTGGGCTATCCCGACCGCGACGCCGAGCGCGCGCTGCTCGCGGGCGTCGACCGGCGCGACCTGCTGGCGACGCTCGAGCCGTGCATGACGCCCGCCGAACTGGTCGAGTTGCAGGAGAACGTCCAGGCGGTGCACGTCGCGCCGGCGCTGCTCGATTACGTGCAGGCGATCGTCGAGCATACGCGGCGCGCACCGGATTTCGCCGCGGGCCTGAGCCCGCGCGCGGCGCTCGCGCTGGTGCATTCGGCGCGCGCCTGGGCGCTGATCGAGGGCCGCGACAAGGTGATTCCTGAGGACGTGCAGGCGGTACTGCCCGGAGTCGCCACGCACCGCCTGCGCCCGGCGCAGGACGGCACGCGCCGCGTCGACACGGGCGCCCTGCTGCTCGCGGCGGTGCCGATTCCCTGAGCGGGGCTCGCGCCCCGCGCGCCGTGCCGGGCAGCCAAGACACCCTTCACCCGGCGGACGATGCGCCGCTCGCACGGCCGCAGGCGGCGCGGTGCCGGTGCCGCGCGCGCTGCACATCCTGCGCCAGCTGTGCGCCGGTCTGGCGGAAGCGCATGCGCGCGGCCTGGTGCACCGCGACGTCAAACCCGAGAACATCATGATCTGCCGGCGCGGCGGCGAGTACGACGTGGTGAAGATCCTCGACTTCGGCCTGGTGAAAAGCATCGCCGAGCCGCACAGCCGCGACATCACGCGCAGCCTGAGAATTCTCGGCACGCCGCTCTACATGGCGCCCGAGCGCCTGCGCAATCCGGCCGACGTCGATGCGCGCGCCGACATCTACGCGGTGGGCGCCGTGGCGTTCCTCCTGCTCACGGGACGCCGCATGTTCGATGCGCCGGACGACCTCGCCCTCACGACCAAGGTGCTCAACGACGAACCGCCGCGCGTCGCCGCGGCCGCCGCGCAACCGGTGCCGCTCGAACTCGACCTGCTGGTGCAGTCGTGCCTGGAAAAGAAGCGCGAGGACCGCCCGCAGCGCGTCACCGATCTGGTGGAGGCGTTCGAGGCGCTGACGCAGGAACACCGCTGGACCCAGCGCGAGGCCGAAATCTGCTGGCGCGCGATGCCGCCGCCCCGCTGATCAGCGCCCGCGCGGCCGCAGGTCGGCCGCTTCGCGCCGCCCGTCGTACCAGAATTCGAGCCCCTCGCGGCGCCGCAGCGCAGGCCAGCCGCGCACCGCGAAGCGCAGCCCGTGGCGCAGCAACTGCCATCCCGAGAACAGTCGCAGCTTGCGGCCGGAGGACATCACCGGCGCCGCGACCAGCGTGAAGCGTCCGATTCGCTTCAGTGCCTGGCCGAAATGAATCTCCTCGCTCGCGAAGTAGCGCTCGTCGAAGCCCCCCGCGGCGTCGAACGCTTCGCGCCTGGCGAAGATGAAGCAGCCGCCCGCAATGCGCAGGCGGTACACGAGCCAGCAGCTGAAGGCCGACAGCGCACGCGCCCAGCGCGACAGCCCATGCGAGTCGAGCTGCACGCGCGCGCCGCCGCCGACCGCGCCGCGCCTCACCGCGGCGAGCATCTGGGCGAGCGTTGCCGGCGGCACCAGGGTGTCGGCGTCGACGAACACGAGCAGCTCGCCTTTCGCCGCGCGCGCGCCCGCGTTGCGCACCGCCGAGATGCGGTGCAGGTCCACGCGCAGCACGCTCGCGCCGTGAGCACGCGCAATCTGCGCTGTCGCATCGGCGGACGCATCGTCCACCACGATGATTTCGAAGGCTTCGCCGACGCTGCGCGCGGATGCGGCGAGCACGCGCAGCGTCTCGCCGAGCATGACTTCCTCGTTGTACGCGGGAACGATGAACGACAGCGCCGGCTGCACGTCAAAGCGCTCCGAGCGCTTGCAGGGCGCGCCTGACTTCCTCCAGGCCCTCGCGCGACAGCGGCGCCTGCGGCGCGAGCGGCGCGCCGACCGCATAGCCCTGCAATTCCAATCCCCCCTTGATGCACGCGGCGAGGTTGTACTTGGCGAACGCCTGGTTGAGCGCCCACAACAGGCGTTGCCGCTCCATCGCCGCAGCCCAGTCGCCAGCCCGGCACAGTTCGTACAGCTCCACGCTCTGCCGCGGCACGACGCAGGCCGGCCCCGCCATCCAGCCGACGCCACCGATCAGCATCACGCAGGCCGGGATGTGCGCCGACGCGGCGAACACTTTCATGCGCCCTTCCACGCGATTGATGATCGAGAGCAGGCGCCCCGTGTTGAACGAGGCATCCTTCAGGTAGCGGATGTTCGGCACGCGGCTCAGCCGCTCGATCACCGGCAGGCTCAGGTCGGAGCGCTGGAAATTCGGATTGGTGTACAGAACGACGGGCAGCGATACCGCGTCGGCGATCGCCTTGAAGTAGTCATGCACGCCGTCGTCGGCAATCGGGAAATAGGCTTCCAGAATCGCGAGGATGCCGCTGCAGCCCATGCGCTCGTACTCGCGCGCCTGCGCCACGGCATCGGCGGTGGCGGTCGAGGCGACGCCCGCGACGACCGGCACGCGGCCCTTCGTGGCGGCGACCACCACTTCGACGACGCGCCGGCGCTGCTCGCGCGACAGATACGCGAACTCGCCCGTCGAGCCGAGCGGCGTCAGGCCGTGCACGCCCGCCGCGATCAGGTCGTCGCAGAGGCGCGCCAACACGCCGGCCTTCACTTCGCCCGCGGCATCCAGCGGCGAAACGAGGTACGGGAAAACGCCGTGAAATCCGGTATCGGTCATCAGTTGCCGCGTTCCGCGTTCAACAGCTGCGCATCGCGAATCAGACGACCGGCGCCCGGATGCCGAGCGCCTGCAGCCCGGGGAGCGCAGCCGCCACTGCGCGCCGGCCGGCCTCGATCGCCTCGCCCGCACGGTGGAAATCGAGCAGCCCGAGATGCGCCAGCCGCGGCGCCACGATCGCGTCGGGCGGGTCGCCCGCCATGCGGCTGCGCGCGATGCGCACCTGCATGATGTTGAGGCTCGCGGCCACGACGTTGAGCAAGGATGGGGTGTCGTCATCCCGCTTGCGGCCCACGAGAACCGAGCTCAGATCGACCGCGATCACGATTTCGGCGCCCATGGCCCGCGCGAGCGACACCGGCACCGGATTGACGAGCGCGCCATCGACGAGCAACTCGCCCTCGCGCAGCACCGGGGCGAACAGCGCCGGCAACGCGATGGAGGCGCGCACCGCCTCCACCGTCGAGCCGGTGCGCAGCCACACCTCCCGGCCGGTGTGGAGAGCGGTCGCCACGGCGCCGAAGGGCATGGCCAGGTCCTCGATCGGGCGGTCGACGAAATTGCGCCGGAAGTACTGCATCACGCGCTCGCCCTTCAGCACACCGCCGTTCAGGCGCAGATCCATGAACGAGACCACGTCCCGGAGGCCCATCCCGAGCACCCATTGCCGGAAGCGGTCCAGTTCCCCCGCGGCGTAGGCCGCGCCCACCAGCGCGCCGACCGAGGTCCCGCACACCAGGTCCGGGTGGATGCCGGCCTGCTCGAGCGCCTCGATGACGCCGATGTGCGCCCAGCCGCGCGCCGAGCCGCCGCCCAGCGCCAGCCCGATGCGCGGCTCGCGCGGCGCGATCACGCGAGGAGTCCAAGTTCCCGGTCGTTCGCGCGCCGGCCGTACTTGTCCTGCGGCGGCCAGGGCCGGTCGCGCCAATGCGGCTCGAAGACGAACGAGGATCGGCTGCGACCGGGAAGCAGCGCCCCGTTGCCTGCGCCCTGCGCGTAATCGTAGTAGAGCTTGATGATCTGCTCGCGCGTCACCTGGCGCGCCGCCGGATGCGCGAGGCAGGCCTCGCGCCAGGCGCGCACGCGCGCAAAGCCGGGATCCTCCGGCAGCTCGAAGGCCTCGTAGTAATCGAGAAACCAGAAACGCATGAATAACGGCGTGAACACGATTTCGGCCCAGCCGAAACGCTCGAACAGGAACGGGCTTGCCGAGGCGCCGTGCTGCACCAGGAATCCGTCAAGCTGTGCGTACTGGCGCAGCATGTCCTGCCGCAGCAGATCGCGCCTGGCGGTGTCCTGATTCATCACGAAAACGTAGCCGTGGCTGCAGAACTCGCGCTCCAGCGCTACCAGCATGCCCTCCACCGCGCGCCGATAGGGGTCGCGCTGCGCGACC
Organism: Betaproteobacteria bacterium; assembly: GCA_004298295.1. Taxonomy (GTDB): domain Bacteria; phylum Pseudomonadota; class Gammaproteobacteria; order Burkholderiales; family SG8-39; genus 2-02-FULL-66-14. Next base: position 25,926 of record SCUH01000269.1, read on the forward strand.
GGCGGCTCCTGGAAGCGATCTTCCAGGTACTGCAGAATCACCAGGCTCTCGCGGAGAATCCCGCCGCTTTCGGTTTCCAGCACCGGCAGCGCCGTTGATCCGCCAGTCTTGCGCAGCAGCCCCTCCGCTCGCGGCACGGTGATGTCGATGACTCGGAATTCGACCGCGTCATGGCAGCCCTTCAAGGCGAGCAGGATCTCCAGCCGCTGGCAGAAGGGGCAGACCGGGAGGTGGTACACGATGGGCTTGCGCGCCGGGGTCACTCGCCGGTACTCCGGATTCAGCGCAATTTCGCCAGCAGCGCGCGCCGCCGCTCGAGACTTTCCGGCGGCCAGTACTGCTTCAGATCGTAGAACTCCGGCACCGCCGGCTGCTCCGGCGGCAGCACCACCCAAGGCAGCTTGGTGGAGGTGAAGATGTGGATGTCGGGCGGCAGCCGGTCGGGCTCCTGCAGCGTTCCCACGCGCACGAAGCGCACCGCGTCGCCGGCCCCGGCGTAGTTGCTCCACAGCGCAATGCGGCAGCTCGGGCAGCGCGCGATTCTCTGCCCCTTGCCGCTGTTCGACGGCGTGTTGATCACCTCGGGATCGCCCTGCAGCAGCACCACGCGATCGGATTCGATCATGGCGTTGAGCGCGAACGCCGACCCGGTCTCGCGCTGGCACCAGCTGCAGTGGCAGCAATGCACGAACAGGGGCCTGCTGGTCATGCGGTAGCGCACGGCGCCGCAGGTGCAGGCGCCGTCCAACGAGACGGCGTTGCCGGAATCCATCGTCAGTGACAGCCGCCGTCGATGCGCATGATCATTTCCTTCCGGGATCGATCGGTTACTTCATCCTCGATGGCAACCGGATCGTCCGCCCCGCCACCATGAAGTTGCCCCTGCCCTGGTGGTGGATCGTCTGCGGTCGCTTGCGAGACGGATCGATCCACGCCTTGAGCACTTGCAGGATGAAGAAGTTGTACTTCGCCACCAGCCTCGTGTCGATCACCCGGCATTCGAGATTGGCGTAGCACTGCGCGATGAGCGGCGCGGCGACGCACGCAGCAGGCACCGGCGTGAGGCGAAACGCCTTGAACTTGTCCGTGCGCCGCCCCGAAGTGTTGCCGCAGCCGACCACCTTCGCCGCCAGGTCCGCGGTCGGGATGTTGAGCACGCATTCTTGCGTCGCCTTCAGCAGGCCGAAGCTGTAGTTGCGGTTGCTGACGATGCAGCCCACGAGCGGCGGCTCGAATTCCATCATCGTGTGCCACGACATCGTCATGACGTTCGGGCGCCCGTTGCGCGAGGTCGTCAGCAGGACGACCGGGCCGGGCTCGAGCAGGCGGTAGACGCGGGACAGCGCGAGATTTCTCTTCATCGTTTCACATCCATTGGCAGCGTTGTATCAACGGAGCGTGATCAGGGCAACGCCCGGACGGGCACGGAGCACGACTCAGGCTGCGACCCCGAACAGGGCGCCGATGGCAGCGGTCGCGGCCATGGCCAGGGCACCCCAAAACGTGACCCGCACGATGGACGTCACCGACGAAGCCCCGCCGGCGCGCGCAGCCAGTGTGCCGAGGACCGCGAGAAACAGCAACGAGCCCCCGGATACAGCCCACATGAGCGCATTGGCCGGCATCGCAAGGACAATCAGGAGAGGCAGGGCGGCGCCGACGGCAAACGTGCCGCCCGACGCCAATGCCGCCTGAACCGGCCGTGCGGCCAGCGTGTCGGAGATGCCCAGCTCGTCACGCGCATGCGCGCCGAGCGCATCGTGCGCCATCAGTTGCGTGGCGACCTTGGACGCGAGCCCCGCATCCAGCCCGCGCCCGGCGTAGATCGCCGTCATTTCCGCGTGCTCGTGCTCGGGATGGGCGGCGAGTTCCCTGCGCTCCCGGTCCAGGTCGGCGCTCTCGGTGTCGGCCTGCGAGCTCACCGAGACATATTCGCCTGCAGCCATCGACATGGCGCCTGCCACAAGGCCGGCAACGCCCGCGATCAGGATCGTCTTCGAACCGGCACCGGCTGCCGCCACGCCCAGGACGAGGCTGGCGGTGGAAACGATGCCGTCGTTCGCGCCGAGCACGGCCGCACGCAGCCACCCGGTGCGGTGCGTTCGGTGCCTTTCAACGTGTCTCATGGGCAGGCCGGCAACTGCCTAACGGCGCCGGTGCGCCGATTCCAGCACCTTCGGATTCACGACGTTGGCCGGCTTGCCGGCCGCGTAGGCGACGATCTGGTCGAAGATGTCGGCAAACTGCATTTCATACTCGTCGCGGGTGACGTATCCGATGTGCGGCGTGCACACGACGTTGTCCAGGTTGAGCAGGGGATCGGCGGTATCGCGCAGCGGCTCGACTTCGAACACGTCGACCGCGGCCATGCCCGGGCGCCCGGCTTTCAGCGCCGCGACCAGCGCGCCGGGCGCAATCAGTCCGGCGCGGCTGGTGTTGACGAGCAGCGCCGTCGGCTTCATGCCCGCAAGGTCGTCCGCGGTGACGATGCCGCGCGTGGCTTCAACCAGGCGCAGGTGCAGCGAGAGCACGTCGCACGCGGCGAAAAACTCCGCCTTGCTGGCGGCCGCCGCGTGACCGTCGGCGCGGGCCTGCGCGAGCGAGCCTTCGCGCGCCCACACCATCACCTCCATGCCGAACGCCTTGCCGTAGCCCGCGACGACGCTCCCGATCCTGCCGTAGCCGTAGATCCCGAGCCGCTTGCCGCGCAGGCTGTGACCGACCCCGATTTGCCACCTTCCCGAGCGCAGCGCGGCCATCTGCTGCGGCACCTGGCGCATCGCCGCCAGCACCAGCGCCCATGTCAGTTCCGCGGCGGCGTACGAAGGCGTGCCGGCATGCATGTTCGACGAAACGATGACGCCGCGCCGCGTGCAGGCGTCGATATCGATGTGCGGATAGACGCTGCGCTGGCTGATGAGCCGGAGCTGGTCCAGCCGCTCGAGGAGCGGCGCGCGGATCTGGGTGCGCTCGCGGATCAGCACCAGCGCCTCGGTGTCGCGCAGGCGCTCAGCCAGTGCATCGACCTCCTGCACGTGGTCGTTCCAGATCGTGACCTCGTGCCCCGCCAGTTTCGCGAAGCACCCGAGCGTGCGAAGGGTGTCATGGTAATCGTCAAGGATGGTGATCTTCATGTCCGGGATTTCCTCAATGACTGCGCCGCTACGCCTCCGGCGCCCCGGCCAGCCGTGCATAGCGCGGCCAGCTCCGCAGCCAGGTCTTCTGCAGCAGCGGCAAGGCGAGCGCGCCCGCCATCGCGGCACCGAGCGCGGCGAGCACTAGGCCCTGGCTCCGGTACCCGTATGCCAGTGCGGCGAGCGCGATGACAATCGCGAAGTCGCACAGCGCGATGACGACCTCCGCCGGGTGAACATTGAGGCGGATGCGCTGCATGCAGTGGGGACAATCGATCTCCATGCGCGCCACGATGGCCTGGCTCAGCTTTCGCTGCCTCAGATCCATCCTGCAGAACGGGCACCGGAAGTCCACCGTGTCGCCCCGTTCACTTCCCGCCCGTCACATCGATGAAGCTGCCCGTGGTGTAGGAAGCCTCCGCCGAGAGCAGCCACAGGATGGCCCGCGCGACTTCGTCGGCCGTCCCGCCACGCTTCATCGGCACGGACTCCCCGAGACGATCGACGCGCCGCGGCTCGCCGCCGCTGGCGTGGATCTCGGTGTCGATGAACCCCGGGCGCACCGCATTCACGCGGATGCCCTCTGCCGCGACCTCTCTCGCCAGGCCGAGCGTCAGCGTGTCGATCGCGCCCTTGGACGCCGCATAGTCGACGTATTCCCCCGGCGAGCCGAGCCGCGAAGCCCCCGACGACACGTTGACGATCGCCCCGCCGCTGCCGCCGCGCCCGCGCGACATGCGGCGAACGGCCTCGCGCGCGCACACGAAGGCGCCGATGACATTGGTCGCGAAAATGCGCTGCAGGCGCGCGGCATCCATCGTCTCGACCCGCATCTGGGTTTCCAGAATGCCGGCGTTGTTGACCAGCGCCGTCAGCGGACCCAGGGCGCGATCGCAGGTCTCGAACAGCCGCACGACGTCCGCTTCGACGGCAACGTCCGCGGCCACTGCGATGGCCCGCCCACCCGCGGCTGCGATGTCTGCCGCGACACGTTCGGCTGCGGCCCGGTCGCGCCGGTAGTTGACGCAGACGGCGTAGCCGCTCGCCGCGGCCATTCGCGCCGTGGCGGCGCCGATGCCGCGGCTTGCGCCCGTGATGAGGGCAACCGGCGTCATCGCCGGACGCCGGATGTGCCCGGCTGCGCGAAGTGCGTGAGCGGCTGCCGCGCGCCGTCCTTTTCGGCATAGACGAGCGTCGGAAAGCCGGAAGGCGCTACCGTGGCCGTGACGACGAACTGGTGCGTGGGGCCGTGGCCCGCCTCGTTCCAGCCCCGGTTGTCGGTGAAGCGCTCGA
>SCUH01000270.1 GCA_004298295.1 Betaproteobacteria bacterium
GGTTGAACTGGCGACGGAGCGGATTGTGGCTTCCGGCTGTTATCGAGTCTAACGAATAATATTGCTTGCTATAATCGGTTTACTCGATATGGCATCGCTGCCCTCGCTGCGCCAGCTCAAATACCTGATCGCGCTCGCCGAGCAGCGCAACTTCACGCGCGCGGCGGTCACCTGCCACGTCACGCAGTCGACCCTTTCGGCGGGGCTGAAGGAACTGGAATCCACCCTTGGCGCGAATCTGGTCGAGCGCGACCGCCAGCGCGTCGTGATCACGCCGCTCGGTGCCGAGGTGGCGGCGCGCGCGCGCAGCCTCATCGCCCAGGCCGAGGATCTGGTCGCGCTCGTCTCCGGCGCCGCCGAGCCGATGTGCGGCACGCTGCGGCTCGGCGTCATCCCGACGATCGCGCCGTTCCTGCTGCCGCGGATCCTCCCGGGCCTGCGCGCAAAGTACCCGAAGCTGAAGCTGCTGCTGCGGGAAGATCTGACCGCAAACCTGTTGGCGCGGCTCCGATCGGCGCAGCTCGATTTCGCCCTGATCGCGCTGCCCTACGATACCGGCGGGCTGCTCGAGCGGCCTTTGTTCGACGATGAATTCTGGCTCGCCGGGCGGGCCGGCGATCCCGCGTTCAAGGAAAAGCGGCTCGCGGTCACCACGCCCATCGCCGAGCGCCTGTTGCTGCTGGAAGAAGGCCATTGCCTGCGCGAGCACACGCTCGCGGCCTGCGCGCGCAGCGCTACGCCCAATCCTTCGGGGATCGAGGCGACCAGCCTGCTGACGCTGGTGCAGATGGTCGAATCGGGCATCGGTCTCGCGCTGGTGCCCGAGATCGCGCTGAAGAGCGGGCTGCTGCAGCGCACCGGGCTGGTGGCACGCCCGCTTGCAGCGCCCGCGCCGCGCCGCACGCTCGCGCTCGTCACCCGGCCCTCCAGCGCGCGCACCGCCGAACTGCAACTCCTGGCCGATTTTATCGTCGAGGCGCACAAGCGCGAGGAGCGCGCCGTGCTGACTTCGCGCGGGCGCCGCAATCCGGCTCGATAGCTCACGCGCTCGCGCGCCGCAAGCGGCGCACGACCCAGGGCGCGACGATCAGCAGCGCGGTGAGCGCCAGGAAGCTCGCCGCAATCGGATGCGTGAAGAACACGCTCGCGTCGCCCTGGCTGATCGAGAGCGCGCGGCGGAACTGGGTTTCCGCCAGCGGGCCGAGGATCAGGCCGATCACCGCCGGCGCCACTGGAATGCCCCAGCGGCGCATGGCGAAGCCCAGCAGCCCGAACACGTACAGCGTCAGCAGATCGACCCAGGACTGGTGCAGGCTGTAGGCGCCGAGCGTGGCGAAGACCAGAATCCCGGCGTAGAGCCGGTCGCGCGGGATTCTCAGCACCTTCACCCAGATGCCGATCAGCGGCAGATTGAGGACGAGCAGCATGACGTTGCCGATATAAAGGCTCGCGATCAGGCCCCACACCAGCTCCGACTGACTCTGGAACAGCAGCGGCCCCGGCTGGATGCCGTAGTTCTGGAACGCTCCGAGCAGGATCGCGGCGGTGGCCGAAGTGGGAATGCCGAGCGTCAGCAACGGCACCAGCGTTCCGGTGGCCGCAGCATTATTCGCCGCCTCGGGCCCGGCGACGCCCTCGATCGCGCCGTGGCCGAACGCTGCCGGGTCTTTCGCGAGCTTCTTCTCGGTGGAATAGGAGAGAAAGGTCGGGATTTCGGCGCCACCCGCCGGAATCGAGCCGAACGGAAAACCGAACGCCGTGCCGCGCAGCCACGCCGGCCAGGAGCGCTTCCAGTCCTCCTTCGACATCATGAGCGACCCCGACAGCCGCTCGAGCGTTCCCGTAAGCCGGCTCTGGTAGGCGGCGACGTAGAGCGCCTCGCCCACCGCGAACAAGCCCACCGCGAGCACCACGACGTCGATCCCATCGAGCAGCTCGGGCACGCCGAAGGCGAAGCGCGGCGCGCCGGTCTGGCTGTCGATGCCGACCAGCCCGAGCAGCAGTCCGAGGCACAGGCTCGTCAAGCCGCGCACCGTGGATTCCCCCAGCACGGCGGCAACCGTGGTGAACGCGAACACCATCAAGGCGAAATACTCCGCAGGGCCGAACTTGAGCGCGACGTCGACCACCAGCGGCGCAAGCACCGTGAGCAGCACCGTCGCGATCGATCCCGCGACGAAAGACCCGATGGCGCTCGTTGCCAGCGCCGGCCCGGCGCGGCCGGCCTTCGCCATGCGATTGCCTTCCAGCGCGGTGGCGATCGAGGCCGATTCCCCCGGCGTGTTGAGCAGGATCGTGGTCGTCGAGCCGCCGAACATGGCACCGTAATAGATGCCGGCGAACATGATGAGCGCGCCCGTGGGGTCGAGCTTTACGGTGAGCGGCAGCAGCATCGCCACCGTCAGCGCAGGACCCACGCCCGGCAAGACGCCCACGGCAGTGCCGAGCGTCACGCCGATGAATCCCCACAGCAGGTTGAGCGGTTTCAGCGCGACGTCGAAACCCGTCAGCAGCGCGTTGAGCGTCTCCACTCAGATTCCCGCGCTGCCGAGCAGCGGCGCGAGCCAGCCCGCGGGCAGATTGACGTTGAGGAACCGCACGAAGAACAGGAACACCGCCAGCGAAATCACGGCGCCGAGCGCGAGATCACGCGCCACGCGCGCGCTGCCGAAGCCCCGCGCCACGCCGGCAAACAGGCATGCGCCCGCGACCACGAACCCCGCGAAGCCGATGAGCACCAGGTGGGCGCCGAGGCCTGCGCTCACCCAGAAAAAACCCGGCGCGTGGAAGGCGTGGTCGCCGCGCTCGGCCGGATCGTCCGAGGGTCGCGCCCGCCAGCCGCCGCCGACGACCTCGTAGAGCAGCCACAGGCCGCAGGCGACCAGTCCCGCCGCCACCACGCCCGGCATGAAGTTGGGGCCGATCTTCGCGTAGCCGCCTTCGCCCGGCAGCATCAGCGTCGCCGCCGCCGTCGCCAGGCCCAGCACCAGCACTCCGGCCGAGAGCGCGATCTCCGCCGGCGAGCGCCGGGAAGCCACGGCTATTTCTTGATGCCCAGCGAATCGATGATCGCGCCGATGCGCCGGGTGTCTTCGTCGATGAACTTCCTGTAGTCGTCGCCGCCGAGGAAGAAGCCCGCCCAGCCCATTTTCTCCAGCGTGCCCTTCCAGGCCGCGGACTCGGTCGCCGCCCTCACCATCGCGACGAGCGTGTCGCGCTGCTGCGTCGAGATGCCGGGCGCGCCGAAGATGCCGCGCCAGTTGCCCAGCTCGACGTCGATGCCCTGCTCCTTCAGCGACGCGATACCCTCGGTCTTCGCGGGCGAGGACACGGCGAGCGCGCGCATCTTGCCGCCCTTGACCTGCTCGGCGAATTCGCCCACGCCGGAGACCCCGGCCGTGACGTGGCCGCCGACGATCGCGGCGATCGCTTCGCCGCCGCCCTTGTAAGGCACGTAGTTGACCTTGACGGGATCGACGCCCACCGCCCTGGCGATCAGGCCGACGAGGATGTGATCGGTGCCGCCCGCCGAGCCGCCGCCCCAGGACACCTTGCCCGGGTTCTCCTTGAAGGCCCTGACCAGGTCGGCCATCGTCTTGTGCGGCGAATTGGCCGGCACCACGATCACCTCCCATTCGCTCGTCAGGCGCGCGATCGGCGTCACCTGCGACAGATTCACGGGCGACTTCTGCAGGTGCAGGCCCCCCACCATCACCATGCCGCCGATCATCACGGCGTTGGGATCGCCCTTGGCGGAGTTGACGAACTGCGCCAGGCCGATCGCGCCGGCGGCGCCGCCCTTGTTCTCGAATTGCACCGACGACACCAGTTTCGCGCTCTGCATCGCGGCCGCGAGGTTGCGGCCGGTCTGATCCCAGCCGCCGCCGGGGTTCGCCGGGATCATCATCTTGAGGCTGGGCTGCGCCCCGGCCGCCGAGGCGAGCAGCAGCAGGGCAGCGATCGCGATTCGTCTCATGGAACTTCTCCCCAAAAACCGCATTCTATTGCAGTGGCCGATTTCGGCGATAATGCGCCCCCTTGAAATCCGGGCGCGCGGGCGTACCTGCCGGCGCAGGCACAGTTGGCGGAAGACTCCATGATTCGAATCGACAACCTGGTCAAGAATTTCGGCGCCAAGCGCGCCGTGGACGGCATCTCGTTCACGGTCGCGCGCGGCGAGGTGGTGGGGTTCCTCGGCCCGAACGGCTCGGGCAAATCCACCACCATGCGCATGATCACGGGCTTCTACCCGCCCACCAGCGGCCGGGTCTCGGTCGGCGGCCACGACGTCACCGAGGCGCCGCTCGCGGCCAAGCGCCTGATCGGCTACCTGCCGGAGAGCGCCGCCGCGTATCCGGACATGACCGTAGAGGGATTTCTCAAGTTCGCCGCCGCCATGCGCGGCCTCGAGGGCGCGGCGCGGACGAAAGCCATCGCGCGCGTGGTCGAGCGCTGCTTCCTCGGCTCCGTGCTGCGGCAATCCATCGACACCCTCTCCAAGGGCTACAAGCACCGGACGTGTCTCGCGCAGGCGCTGATCCACGATCCCGAAGTCCTGATCCTCGACGAGCCGACCGATGGCCTCGACCCGAACCAGAAGCACGAAGTGCGGAATCTGATCCGCGAGATCGGCCGCTCCAAGGCGGTGATCTTCTCGACCCACATCCTGGAGGAAGTGGACGCGGCCTGCACGCGCGCGATCATCATCGACCGCGGCCGCATCGTGGCGCAAGGCACGCCGCATGAGCTGCGCGCGATGTCGGCGAGCGCCGGCGCGGTGACGCTGCAGGCGCAGGGCGCCACGGCCGAACGCCTTTCCGCGCTGGGCAAGGTGGAAAGCCTCGATGGGGCCTTCCGCATCTACCCGCGCGATGCGTCGCAGGCCGCGGCGCTCGCCGCCGCGGTCATCGATCTGGTGAGCCGCGAAGGCTGGAAGGTGCAGGGGATGTACAGCGAACGCGGCGAGCTGGACGAAGTCTTCCGCCGCATCACATTGCCCGACACGGTGCAGAAATGAAACCGCTCTGGATCATTGCGAAGCGGGAACTCGCCGGCTACTTCAGCTCGCCGGTGGCGTACGTGTTCCTGGTGATCTTCCTCCTCGTCGCCGGGTTCCTGACCTTCACCGCGGGCGCCTTTTTCGAGCGCGGCGAGGCGGGTCTCGGCGCCTTCTTCGGCTGGCACCCTTGGCTCTATCTCGTGCTGGTGCCCGCGGTCGGCATGCGTCTGTGGTCGGAGGAACGCCGCTCCGGCACGATCGAGCTGCTGCTCACGCTGCCGGTGACGACCTGGCAGGCGATCCTCGGCAAGTTCCTCGCCTCGTGGCTGTTCCTCGCGCTCGCGCTGGCGCTCACCTTCCCGGTGGCGCTGACGGTCAACGTGCTCGGCGAACCGGACAACGGCGCGATCGTCGCCGGCTACGTCGGCAGCCTCATGCTCGCCGGCGCCTACCTGGCGATCACCTGCATGACCTCGGCCATGACGCGCAACCAGGTGGTGGCCTTCATTCTCGCGGTGGTGCTGTGCCTGTTCCTGATCCTCGCCGGATTCAACCCGGTCACCGACCTGCTGGTGCGCTGGGCGAGCCCGGCGGTGGTGGATGCCGTGGCGGCATTCTCGGTGGTGACGCACTTCGACGGTTTCCAGAAGGGCGTGCTCGACAGCCGCGACCTGCTGTTCTTCCTGTCCGTGATCGGCTTCGCGCTGTTCGCGACCGGCGTCATCATCCGCGGCCATCGCGCCGGTTAGCAGAGGACTCAGGCACATGAAGCGGCGTGACCATTTGATCTATTCCACGCTCGGGCTCGCGGCGCTGTTCCTGGCGCTGGTTGCGCTCAACTACCTCGCCTCCGGCGTGCCGCTGCGCGCCGACCTGACCGAGGGCCGGCTCTACACCCTGTCCGAGGGCACGAAGAAGATCCTGCGCGGGCTCGATGCGCCGGTGAAGCTCAAGCTCTACATCTCGCAGGGCGAGCAGGCGATGCCGGTGCCGCTCCGCAGCTTCGCGCAGCGCGTCGAGGACCTGGCGCGCGAATTCAAGTCGGTGGCCGGCGCCAACCTGGTGATCGAGAAGTACAACCCCAAGCCCGACTCCGACGAAGAAGACGCCGCGCAGCTC
>SCUH01000271.1 GCA_004298295.1 Betaproteobacteria bacterium
CCTGCAGCGCATCGACCCGGACGCGACCGTGGTGTTCGTCATGAACCACCGCTCCAACATGGATTACGTGCTGGCCGGCTATCTCGCGGCGGACCAGGCGGCGCTGTCGTACGCGGTCGGCGAATGGGCGCGCATCTGGCCGCTGGCGCAGCTGATCCGGGCCATGGGCGCGTACTTCGTGCGCCGCAATTCGCGCGACGAGCTGTACCGGCGCGTGCTCGAGCGCTACATCGCGATGGCGACGCACGGCGGCGTGCCGCAGGCGGTGTTTCCGGAAGGCGGCCTGACGCGCGACGGGCGCCTGCGCGCGCCCAAGCTCGGCGTGCTCGATTACATGATGCGCGGCTTCTGGCTCGACGGCGCGCGCGACCTGGTGTTCGTGCCGCTCGGCGTCAACTACGACCGCGTGCTGGAGGACCGCAGCCTGCTGCTGCAGGCCGACCCCGCCGCACGCAGGCAGGGCGGCGCGAGGGCGCTCTGGAACACGCTCGCCTTCGCGATGCACAACCTGCGCCTGATGCTGCAGAGCGAGTGGCACCGCTTCGGCTACGCCTGCGTCAACTTCGGCTCACCCATCTCGATGCGCGAGTACTGCGCGATCCACGGTGTCGATTTCCAGAGGCTCGGCGCCGATGCGCGCCGCGACGCAATCGCGGCCCTGGGCGGCCACCTGATGAGCGCGGTCGGGCGCATCGTGCCCGTCGTGCCGGTGCCGCTGCTCGCCGCCGTGTTCGTAAAAGAGCCCGCAGCCCGGCACTCGGAACTCGAGCTGAAGGCGGCGGTGGAGGCGCTCATCGAACGCTTCGGCGCCGCCGGCGCGCAGGTCTACGTGCCGCGCCGCGACCTGGATTACGCGCTCAGCGTGGGCCTGCGCATGCTGAAGCTGCGCCATCTCGTCGAGGAGGACGAGGGCCTGTATCGTGCCAATCCGCGGGAACTGCGCCTGCTGAGCTATTACGCCAACTCGATCGCGCACCTGCACCCCTGAAGGCGGCAGCTGCGTTCAGCGCCGCCCGCCGCCCAGATCGCGGTTGGCGTCGCGCAGATCGCGCCGCAACCGTTCGCGCTCTTCCGGCGCCATCGGCGGCGGCGGCGGCCCGCGTTCGCGCCAGCCCTCGCGCCGCCCGCCCTTGAGCTCGTCGCGCAAACGCTGGCGCTCTTCCCAGCTCATGCCGCCGCGCGGCGCCATCGGCTGCTGCATCGCCGGATGCCAGCGCGGCCCGGGACCGCGCGGCCGCCCGCGCCCCTCCTGCGCCAGCGCGGCAGCGCTTGCAAGGACGAGCAGCCAGGGCAGGAGTCTTTTCATGACGCAAGGCATGTTACGAACCTTCCAACGCACGAAGCTGCCGCCGGCAGGAAAAATTTGTAACAATTCGTTTCCGGCACGGCGGCGCGTAACACCCGGTTGCGCGACTCTGCGCCGGCCCCTTTAGGTTGGGCGCCATGGCCGAGCTCAAGACCCGCATCCTCGTGGTGGACGACGACCAGCGTTTGCGCGACCTGCTGGTGCGCTACCTCGGCGCGCAGGGCTTCGAAGTGCGCGCGGTCCACGACGCCGGCGGCATGGACAAGCAGCTCGCGCGCGAGCGCTTCGACCTGATCGTGCTCGACCTCATGCTCCCCGGCGAGGACGGCCTGGCGGTCTGCCGGCGGCTGCGCTCGCAGCCAGACAACCCGGCGATCGTGATGCTGACGGCCAAGGGCGACGAGGTCGACCGCATCGTCGGCCTCGAAATGGGCGCCGACGACTATCTGCCCAAGCCGTTCAACCCGCGCGAGCTGGTGGCGCGCATCAACGCGGTGCTGCGCCGCCGCCAGCCGGCGGGCCCGCCCGGGGCGCCCGCCGCGCAGAGCGAGCAGCACCGCTTCGGCGCCTTCAGCTTCGACCTGGCGACGCGCAGCCTGAGGCGCGACGGCAGGGAACTGCCGCTCACCACGGGGGAATTCTCGGTGCTCAAGGTGCTGGTGCAGCACCCGCGCCAGCCGCTGTCGCGCGACAAGCTGATGGAGCTCGCGCGCGGCCGCGAGTACGAGGTGTTCGACCGCTCGATCGACGTGCAGATCTCGCGCCTGCGCAAGATCGTCGAGGACGATCCCTCCAAGCCGCGCCACATCCAGACCGTCTGGGGTTTCGGCTACGTCTTCGTGCCTGACGGCACCCCGAAATGACGCTGTTCGCGCGCTCGTACCTGCTGATCGCGCTGCTGATCGTCGCCTCGGTCGCGGGCTGGTTCGGCATCCTGCACACCTACCAGCGCGAGCCGATCGCGCTGGAGCTCTCGCAGCAGACCATCTCGATCGTCAACCTGACGCGCGCGGCGCTGGTCAACGCCGAATCGCAGCGCCGCCTCGGCCTGCTGCGCGAGCTCTCCGACCTCGAAGGCATCCGCGTCTTCGGCGCCTCGCCGGAGGACAAACTGGAGCCGGTGCCGCCGCAGCCGCTGCTCGAGCGCGTGATGCAGATGGTGCGCGGCGTGCTCGGCGAGCGCACCCGGTTTGCCTGGTCGCGCGACGGGCTGGACGGTTTCTGGGTGAGTTTCTTCATCGACGACGACGAATTCTGGATCATGCTGCCGCGCGAGCGCGTCGAACCCGACCCGCCCTGGCAGTGGCTCGGCTGGGGGGCGCTGACGCTCGCGCTGTCGCTCATCGCCGCGTGGCTCATCGCCTCGCGCATCGCGGGACCCCTGGCGGAACTCGCGCGCGCGGCCGAGCGCGTCGGTCGCGGTGAGACGCCGGCACCGCTCGCCGAGCAGGGGCCGCGCGAATTGCGCACCGTGGCCGCCGCCTTCAACCGCATGACGCGCGACCTGGCGCTCACCGAGCGCGAACGCGCCATGGTGCTCGCCGGCATCTCGCATGACGTGCGCACGCCGTTGTCGCGGCTGCGCCTGGCGCTCGAACTGGGCGGCGGCGACCGCGCGGTGAGCGACGGCATGAGCGCCGACATCGACGAGATCGACCAGGTCATCGGCCAGTTCCTCGATTTCGCCCGCGGCGAAAGCGAGGCGCGCGTCCCGGCCGACGTCGACGCCCTGATCCGCGACGTCGCCGAGCACTACGCGCGCCGCGGCAGCGCGGTCGCGCTCGCGGCGCCCCCGCAGGCGGGCGTCCTGCCGCTGGCGCAGCTCTCGGTGCGGCGCGCGCTCATGAACCTGGTGGACAATGCGCTGCGCTACGCCGGCGGGCCGGTCGAGATCGCTGCCTGGCGCAGCGGCGATTGCGCGGCGCTCGAAGTGCTCGATCGCGGCCCGGGCGTGCCCCCCGGCGAGGCCGAGCGGCTCAAGCGCCCCTTCACGCGGCTGGACAAGTCGCGCGGCGCGCTGGGCGGCGCCGGCCTGGGCCTTGCCATCGTCGAGCGCGTCGCCCAGGCGCACGGCGGCGCGCTGCAGCTGCTGGCGCGCGAAGGCGGCGGCTTGCGGGCGCGGTTGACGCTGGCGCTGCGATGAGGTTGCGGTGCATTGCGTTTTCGGGCCGCCGTTTGTCACGCGTTACGCCGTATTTGACTCTCCCCGTTCTCGGCTTTTGCCTGGATCGTGTTGCCGATCCAGGCAAAAGCCGAGATCATGGGAAAAACGAATTCTCACCGCTCTTTGCCGAGAGCGGAAATCGCTCAACGACGTCATACCTCGAGCCCGCCGCGTCCAGCGTCGATCGCACCAGCGAAAACTCCTCCACCGGCCACTCCAGCGCGGGCAGCGGCGGCAGGCGATGCGGCGCGCGTGCCTTGCGCAGCACGGTGACATGCGCCGCGAAGCGCCGCTGCTCGAGCGCGAAACCGTCGCGCGCCAGTTCGGCGGCGAGCGATTGCGCCAGTGCCTCGAGCGCCGCCGGGATTTCGCGCGGCCCAGCCCAGAGGATCCGGTTGTGCGCCCAGTGGCCCGCCTCTTCCAGCGGCAGGCGATGCGGCACGGCGCGCACGCGCCGTGCCGCGCCGATCGCCGCCGCGATCCGCTGCGCCGGCGTCTCGCCGAGGAAGGCGAGCGTCAGGTGAACGGCCGCGGCGCGGATCGTGCGTCCGCCCGTTTCGCGCCGCGCGCCTTCGGCCCAGCGCTCGAGCGCCTGCGCCGTTGCGGCCGGCGGCCAGATCGCGAAGAACAGTCGCACCATGCTGCGCCTCGAGCCCCCCTTGCGGCTGCGCCGGCGTTGACCGCGCGGCACGCTCCAGCGGAGAATCCGCCGTCGGACATTCAAACATGTACAGGAAGATCGCGGTAGACGAGCTGCAGTTCGGCAAGTACGTGGCCGAGCTGGACCGGCCATGGACGGACACGCCGTTCGTTTTCCAGGGTTTCGTGCTGAGCACCGAAGAGCAGCTCGCCACGCTGAAGCGCTTCTGCAAGCACGTCTACGTCGATCCCGAGCGCGACCAGAGCGACGACGCGCGCCTGCCCGCCATCTCCCCGCTGCTGGGGCGCGGCAAGGTGACCTACCGCGAGGTGGTCAACGTGCAGGCCGAGCTGCCCCAGGCGCACGCGGCCTACGGCGAGATGTCGAGCGCGCTCGACGATGCCATGACGACGGTGCAAAGCGGCAAGGCGATCGAGGGCCCGCGAGTGCGTGCCGCCGTGTCTCAGCTCACCGACAGCGTGGTGCGCAACCCCGACGCCGTGACGCTGCTCACCAAGCTGCGCGACAAGGGCTCGCTCGGCATCGCGCTGGAAAGCTCGATCTACATGGTCGTTTTCGCACGCTTCCTGCAGCTGCCGCGCGACCGCCTCGAGCTGCTCGGTCTGGCGGGCCTGCTGCAGAACGTCGGCATGACGAAGCTGCCGCCGGGCCTGGTGGAAAAGAGCGCGCCTCTGACGCCGGCGGAGATGGAGATCGTCAAGACCCACGTGCAGCACACGGTCGAGATCCTGAGCGCCACGACCGGGCTGCCGGACGAGCTTCCGGGCGTCGCCTCGCTGCATCACGAGCGCCTCGACGGCAGCGGCTACCCGCGAGGCCTGCGCAAGTCGGCTGCCGTAGGGCTGTATGGCGGCATCACCGGCATCGTCGACACTTTCACGGCGCTCACCTCGCACCGGACCTATGCCGACCAGGCGGCGCCCTCGACCGCGCTCAACGTCCTGTACAAGGGGCGCGGCACGCTGTTCGAGCCGGCGCTGGTCGAGCAGTTCATCCAGTGCATCGGCGTCTTCCCGGTGGGCGGCATAGTGGAACTCAATACCGGCGAGATCGGCATCGTGGTGGCGCAGAACCCGCTGCGGCGGCTGCTGCCGCGCGTCATGGTGGTGAGGAATGCCGCGGGCGACCCGATCCACCCGCACAAGCTGCTCGACCTCGAGCGCTCGCCGATGGCCACGCGCGACGAGCCCTACCGGATCCGGCGCACGCTCGAGCACGATGCCGTGCACATCGATCCGCGGGAATTCTTTCTGTGACCGGGCCGCGCCCGGCGAACGATTTCCGCGATTTCATGCAGTGGATGCGCGAGCACGCGGGGGCCTGCGTCCCCGACAGCGTCTCGCTCGCGGTGCTGTTCGTGGACTACGACGTGGTGGCACGGCTCGACAGCGCGCAGGGTTTCGAGGCGGGCAACGCCGCGCACTGGTGTCTCGTCGAGCGCATGCGCGACACGGTGCTGCGCCCGCAGGACGCGCTGGGCGAGATCGCGCGCGGCCAGATGGTCTGCGGCCTGTACCCGATCCACGGCGCCGGGGTGGCGCGCCTGGCGGCCAACAAGGCCCTGCAGCTGCTCGGCGCGCCCATCCCGCTCGGGGAAAGCCACGTCCATGCGCGCCCCGCCATCGGCATCGCGCTGTGCCCCGAGCACGGCACCGATCCGGAATTGCTGCTGCGGCGCGCGCGTATCGCCTGCCGCACCGCACGCGATCGCTATGAGCGCATCGCCGAGTACAGCGACGAGCAGGAGGATCCGCGCGCCAAGGCGCTGCTGCTCGAGAACCGGCTGCGCGACGCGCTCGCCGCCGAGACGCTGGAACTGGCGTTTCAGCCGCGCATCGAGCTGCAGACCCGGCGCCTGGTCGGCGTCGAGTGCCTGCTGCACTGGCCCGGACGCGACCGCCCCGCCGCCACCCCCGCGGAAGTGCTCGCCACGGTCGAATCCGCGGAACTGGTCAACGAAGTGGTGGCCTGGCTGCTGCACGCTTCGCTCAGGAACGGCGGCGATTTCCTCTACCGCGGGCTGCACCTGCGCATCGGCCTCAAGCTGCCGGCGCGCTGCCTGCGCGCGCCCGAGTTCCCGGACCTGGTCGACCGCGCCCTGCACACCTGGCCGGTGCAGCGGGGCCAGCTGCTCCTCGGCTTCGCTTCGCTGGCGCGGCTGGGCGCGCATGCCGAGGTGGTCGAAGCACTGCAGCGGCTGCGCCGGCTCGGCGCGCGGCTTTCGATGGAAAGCCTGGGCACGGGAGACGCCTCGCTGCACGACCTGGCGGGCGTGATCTTCGACGAGTTGCGGCTGAAGATCGGTTACCTGCCCGGCGCGGCGAGCACGCCGCGCCAGGAAAAGATCCTGCGCGCCCTGGTGGAGCTGGCGCACAACCTCAACCTGATCGCCGTCGCCGAAGACGTCGACGACGAGGCGGTCGCCGACCGGCTCGCCGAACTGGGCTGCGACCAGGTGCTGGGTGCGCAGTTCGGCGCGCCGCTGGATGCGGCGCGGTTCATCGCGACCTACGAAGGGCAGAGCTAGCCGGTCACTCGGCCGCGAGATGCCTGCACGTCAGCGCGGCGACACGTAGGCGTGCGGACCCCGGAACACGACCAGCACCGGAAGGTGCGAGGCGAGCAACGCGCCGCCGGTGCCGGTGACGAGCAGCGCGAAGCCGTTGGCGCGCAGGAAGGCGAGCCGTTCGGCGCGGTCATCGAT
>SCUH01000272.1 GCA_004298295.1 Betaproteobacteria bacterium
GCACCGATCGCCACCAATATCAGCATCGCGGCGGCGGCTGTGGCTTGAACCGGACTGCGCCAGCCGGCAAAGCGGAGCATCAGCAGCGCGATCGGCACAAACCAGATCGTTGGCGGCAGCTCGAAATAGCTCATCGCCGCGAAGGCCGCGATGCCGGTCAGGCTGCCCAGGACGTCCACGCTGTAGGCCATGACGCGGTCGGGGATGGCATCGAACGCGCGGCCCATCACCTGCCCCAGGCCCACGAAGGCCAGTGCAATCAGGGCAAAGAACGCACCGCCCACCACCCACATCGGGATCACCCAGCGACTCGGGTCGGCCAGCCGGTATTCGGTGCCGAAGTAAATCAGCTGGGGCGATGTGTGCTGATTGCCGACGCCGATGGTCACCTGATCCACCCAATGCCAATAGAGCAGATGGGTGGCGATTGCCGCCGCCAACGAGAGCATCGCAAGGGGCAGCGCGGCCTGCACCAGGTTGCGTGACCCGCGGGCCGCCAGCAGGCCGACGCTCATGCCGAGGAAGGATGCGAGCAGCACGATGTTGGTAAAGAAGGTGAGAAACACCACGGTGCTCGCGAACCAGCGAATTGCCGCCAGCTCGAAGAACAGGATCAGAAAGCTGACCAGGAACAGATCGAGCAGCGGACGCCGCGCTGCGCCCGCCGCGTCATTCATAGCGCAGCGCCTCCACCGGATTGAGCCGCGCCGCCTTGCGCGCGGGGTAGAAGCCGAAGAAGACGCCGATGGCGAAGGCGAACGCCACCGCGAGCACCACCGCCTCCGGCGAGAGCACGATGCGCCAGCCGGCGATCTGGGCGATGCCGAACGCGGCGCCGACGCCGAGCGCGATGCCGGCGAGGCCGCCGATCAGCGAAAGCGTCACTGCCTCGACCAGGAACTGCCCGAGGATGTCGCGCGTGCGTGCGCCGACCGCGCGCCGCAGGCCGATCTCGCGCGTGCGCTCGGTGACCGACACCAGCATGATGTTCATGATGCCGATGCCGCCGACCACCAGCGACACCGACGCCACCGCGGCGAGCAGCAGCGCCAGCACGCGGCTCGAGGCCTCCTGTGCCGCCGCCACTTCCTCGAGGTTGCGCAGCGAAAAGTCGTCGTCCTGCCCGGGCTGCAGGCGGTGGCGCTGCCGCAGTAGCGCCCGCACCTGCTCTTCGGCGGCCTTCATGTCGTTGCCCTCCGGCACCTTGACCCAGATCGTGCCGACGCTGCGCTGCTTGGCGAGGTTGGCGGCGCCGAGCACGCGCTTGCGCGCCGTGCTGATGGGCATGATCACCAGGTCGTCCTGATCCGACCCCATCATGCTCTGGCCCTTGCCTTCGAGCACGCCGACGACCGTGAAGGGCACGCGACGCACGCGGATCGACTGCCCCACCGGGTCGACGCCGCCGAAGAGCTGGCGGGCGACCGTCTGTCCGATCAGGCACACCTTGGCCGCGCCGGCGATGTCGGTGGCGTCGAAACCGCGGCCGGCGGCGATCTCCCACTGGCGCACCTCGAGGTATTCGGGCGTGACGCCGAAGATGACGGTGGACCAGTTCTGGTTGCCCCACACGATCTGTGCCGTGCCGCGCAGCGCCGGCGCCGCCGTGACCTCTGGGATCTCGCGCGGAATCGCCGCGGCGTCGTCCTCGCTCAGCGTGAGATTGGAGCCGAAACCCATGCGCACGCCGCCCGAGGTGGTGGCGCCGGAAAGGATCAGCAGCAGGTTCGAGCCGAGCGAGCGGATCTGCTCCTCGACGCGTGCCTGGGCGCCCGAACCGACCGCGATCATCACGATCACCGCACCGACCCCGATGATGATGCCGAGCATGGTGAGCAGGCTGCGTAGCTTGTTGATCGCCAGCGCGCGCAGGGCGACGCGCAGCAGCGCGAAGAGGTTCATGCGTGCACGGGCTCCGCGGCGAACAGGTGCGCCGCATCCAGGGGCTGGTTGGCTTCGTCGGCGACGACCCGCCCGTCGCGAAAGCGCAGCACGCGGCGCGCGAAGCGCGCGATGTCGTTCTCGTGCGTCACGATCACCACGGTCATGCCGGTGCGGTTCAGTTCCTGCAGCAGCGCCATGATCTCGAGGCTGGTGCGCGAGTCGAGCGCCCCGGTCGGTTCGTCGGCGAGGATCAGCTTGGGCCGCGTCACCAGCGCGCGCGCGATCGCGACGCGCTGCTGCTGGCCGCCGGAGAGCTGCGCCGGCTGATGCTGCGCGCGCGCCGCCAGGCCGACTTTGGCGATCATTTCGGTCGCCCGCAGCCTGCGTTCGCGCGCCGCGATGCCGGCGTAGACCAGCGGCAGCTCGACGTTCTCCAGCGCGCTCGTGCGCGGCAGCAGGTTGAAATTCTGGAACACGAAGCCGACGTAGCGGTTGCGCACCTCGGCGAGCGCGTCATCGCTCAGGTTCGCGACCGGCTCGCCATCCAGCAGGTACTCGCCGCCGCTCGGCCGGTCGAGGCAGCCGAGCACGTTCATGAAAGTCGATTTGCCAGAGCCCGAAGGACCCATCACGGCGACAAAATCCCCCGCCGTGATCTGCATCGTGACGCCGTCGAGCGCCCGCACCTCGGTGTCGCCGACCCGGTAGATCTTGAGCAGGTCGCGCGTCCGGATCAGTTCCGTGCGCATCAGAACAGGCGCGGTCCGGCCGGGCCGCCCGCTTTCTTCTCGCCGGCCCTTTCCAGCGCGCCGAGAATCACGCTGTCGCCTTCCTTCAGCGGCCCGGCGACGATCTCCGTGCTGCTGCCGTCGGAAAGGCCGGTGCGCACCTCCACCGGCTTGGGCTGGCCGGCGTCGCCCGGCACCCAGACGCGCCCCGTCGCGGCCGCCGAGCCCCGGCCGCCCAGTTCGCCCAGCAGCCGTTCATAGGCCAGCTTCTGTTCCGGATTGAGGATGTCCGCGATGCGCGCGCGCGACTCGGCACGGATGCGCTCGACCTGCTTGCGGCGATCGCCTTCATTCGCGAGGTCGCGCACCTGCGCCGTCTTCTGACGCACGTCCTCGAAGAGGCTCTCCAGCTTCACCTTCTGGGATTCGTCGGGCTTGAGCTCCTCGAGCAGCCTTTGTCGGAACTGCTGCGCGGCGGCGGCGCCGGCCGGCTGCACCGGCGCGGCTTCCGCCGCAGTTTTGGCGTCCGCGGAGCCCGCCGGCCGGAAGCGCAACGCGGCATTCGCGACCTTCAGCACGCTGCCGCGGCTGTCGACCACGACGCGCACGTTGGCGGTCATGCCCGGCAGCAACGACAGGTCCGCGTTGGCCGCGGAGATCACGACGACGTAGCTGACCACGTTCTGCACGGTCTGCGGCGACTTGCGCACCTGGCGGATCTCGCCGGCAAAATTGCGCCGCGGGAAAGCGTCGACCGTGAAGGTGGCGGCCTGGCCTACGCGCAGGCGGCCGACATCGGCCTCGTCGATCGCCGCTTCCACCTGCATGTCGCGCAGGTCCTTGGCGATCGTGAACAGCACCGGCGCCTGCAGGCTGGCCGCCACCGTCTGCCCGGCGTCGATGTTGCGGAGGATCACGGTGCCGTCGACCGGCGCGCGGATCACGGTGCGCTCGAGATCGACCTGCGCCTGCTGCAACAGCGCCTGGCGCTGCTTCACGGCGGCCTGCGCGCTGTCGACCTGGGACAGGTTCACCTGGATCTGGGCTTCGACCGCCTTCTGCTGCTCGCGCGTCGCGTCGTACAGGGTGCGCGCGCGGTCGAGTTCCGCCGGCGAGAGATAGTTCTTCTCGACCAGCGACTGCTTGCGCTCGAGGTCGCGCAGCGCATCGGCGAGCTGCACCCGGACGCGGCCCAGTTCCGCCTGCTGCGCGGTGTGCGCCGAGCGCGCCACGGCGACCGCGCTGTTGGCTGCATCGAGATCGGCGCGCGCACGGTTGACGCTCAGCTCGAAGGTCGCCGGATCGATGCGCGCGATCACCTGGTCCTGCTTCACCGGCGTATTGAAATCGGCAAAGATCTCCTTCACCTGGCCGGATATCTGCGACCCCACCTGCACCGTCGTGACCGCGTTGAGCGTGCCGCTCGCGACGACCACGGCCTGGATCGGCCCGCGCTCGATCTTGCCCAATCGATACTTCACTTCACCCGAGGCGTTGCGCTGGCTGTACCAATACCATCCGGCCGCGCCTGCGGCGAGCACAACGATGGCAACGCCGAGGCGCGTCCAGCCGACTTTCATGACAGCGTATGAAATTGGTATGAAATTGGGGTCAGAGTAAATCTAGGCGAGCCAGACCGCCTCGCGCGCGATCGTGCGCGCGATTCCGGTCGGCTCGCCACGCAATCCGGCCCAGTGCGGCTCGTCAAATACGATGACATCGGCCGGCACGGGGAGCCGCGACACGTCGAACCGGCAATCGCTCTCGCCAGCCCGGACGATCACCACGAAATCCAGATCGCTGCCCACACCTTCGTCGCCTCGCGCGTACGAACCGAAACATCCGATCCGCGCCACGCGCGCGTCGCGCGAGCGCAAGTCCTGTGCCCATTGCCGTGCGGCAGCGAGCACTGCCTCGCGATCAGGCCACTTGAGAACGGGCGAATGTAACGATCTCACCGGCATATTCAATCGCCTGGCCGCTCTGCAGCGGCCCGTAGTGCTCGAAAGGCGCGCCTTCGGTATGGCCGTTCACGTAGCGCGTGGCCACGTAGAAATTGTCCAGCACTTGCGCCTTCTCGATCAGGTTCGCAGGGACCGCGAGCGGCAGTTCGGCGAGCAAAGTTGCCACGACGTGGCCCCACGCATCCTGTCCCTTTGCCAGGTGCAGGCCCTTGACCGCTTTCTCGGCCGCCTGCTGCGCCGCGAAGCATGCCCACTCGTGCCTGCCCTTCGCGGCGCGAAGCACGCGCTTGATCGAGATCGCGGTCGGCTTGGACGAGCCAATCTTTCGAGCGATTCGGCATGGTGGAATGTTAGCGGAAAAGGGGCGGGCGCGAGCTTGCGCTGACCCCGATTCACCAATTCAGCGAGCGCGCCTACGCCCTGCGCCGGCGCGAACGCCAGTCCTGGCCGGGCTCAGGTCCAGGCGATGCCGGGATCGCGCTCGATGCCGACCAGGCGCGGGAGATTCAGCTTCACCGGAGCGACGCTGCGGCGCTCGCGCAGGTAGCGCGTCACCACGTCCCAGACGGGCTCGCCGGTGACGCCTTCGCCGACCGAGGCCCAGCCGGCGACTTTGTAGCTCTTGTCCGCTGCGACGAGCTTGCCGCCGATTCGCAGATCGGAGATGCGCGCGCCCATTTTCGCGTGCGGCTCGCAGGCGTAGGTCATGCCGCCGACGCGCACCATGTCGCCGCCCTGCTGCAGGTAGGGGTCGGGATTGAACAGGTTGTCGCAGACGTCCTCGAGAATTTCCCGGATGCGCGCGCCGGTCATCGCGTTCACCGTGACCGCCGGATAGGTGATCGCGGTCTGGTCCATGACGTGTTCGAGCGTGATCGCGTCGCCGGGCAGCAGCGTCGTGCCCCAGCGGAAGCCGGGCGAAAAGGCGAGATCTGCGCCCTTCACCTGGAGCAGCGCATCGAGAATCAGCTGGTCGAAGCTGCCATTGAAGTTGCCGCGGCGGTACAGCAGGCCTTCGGTCACGGCGATCTTCTCGCCGAGCCGCGACGCGTACGGCGCGCGCACGCCCTCGATGTACGACTGCATCCCGGGATCCGCCGGCAGCAGGTTGGCGAAGACGGGCAGCAGCCGGTAGCGGTAGTCCGCGACGCGACCGCCGCGCACCTCGAGATCGAGCAGCGCGAGGAACTTGGCGTTGGACCCGGCGTTGGTCACGAGCGTTCTGCCGACGACGCTCGGCGCGGGCACGCCGTCGTGCGTGTGGCCGCCGAGGATCACGTCGATGCCGCGCACGCGCCCGGCCAGTTTCATGTCCACGTCCATGCCGTTGTGCGACAGCAGTACGACCACCTGCGCGCCCTTGGCGCGAACTTCGTCCACCAGTTGCTGCAGGCGC
>SCUH01000273.1 GCA_004298295.1 Betaproteobacteria bacterium
TCGACTGCTTGAGCTGATCGAGGATCGCCGGGTTCTCCAGGGTCGAAACGTCCTGCTTGATCTCCTCGCCCTTGGCGATCGAGCGCAGCAGCCGCCGCATGATCTTGCCGGAGCGCGTCTTGGGCAGGTTGTCGCCGAAGCGGATGTCCTTGGGCTTGGCGATCGGGCCGATTTCCTTCGCCACCCAGTCGCGCAGTTCCTGCGCCATCTGCTTGGCTGCCTCGCCGTGCGGCCGCGCTCCCTTCAGCACGACGAAGGCGACCACGGCTTCGCCGGTCAGCTCGTCGGGGCGTCCCACCACGGCGGCTTCGGCGACCAGTTTGGTGTTCGCCACCAGCGCCGATTCCACTTCCATCGTGCCCAGCCGGTGCCCGGACACATTGAGCACGTCGTCGATGCGGCCGACGATGCGGAAATAGCCTTCCGCGTCCATGCTTGCGCCGTCTCCGGCAAGGTAATACTTGCCCTGGAAGTCTGCCGGGTAATAGCTCTTCCTGTAGCGCTCGGGGTCGCCCCAGATGGTCCTGATCATGGCCGGCCACGGGCGCTTGATCACCAGGATGCCGCCCTTGCCGCGACCTACGGAGTGGCCGGTCTCGTCGACGATGTCGGCGAAGATGCCCGGCAGCGGCAGCGTCGCCGAGCCCGGCTTGGTCGGCGTCGCGCCGGGAAGCGGCGAGATGAGATGCCCGCCGGTTTCGGTCTGCCACCACGTGTCGACGATCGGGCAACGCTCGTTGCCCACGGTGCGGTGGTACCACATCCAGGCTTCGGGGTTGATCGGCTCGCCGACCGTGCCGAGGATGCGCAGGCTCGAGAGGTCGTATTTCTTTGGCAGATCGCCACCGGCCTTGATGAGCGAGCGGATCGCGGTCGGCGCGGTGTAGAAGACGTTGACCTTGTGGTCCTGGATGATTTTCCAGAAGCGTCCGGCATCCGGGTAGGTCGGGATGCCTTCGAACATCACTTCGGTCGCGCCGACCGCCAGCGGACCATAGGTGATATAGGTGTGGCCGGTCACCCAGCCCACGTCGGCGGTGCACCAGAAGACGTCACTCGGCTTGTGGTCGAACACCCATTGCATCGTGAGCATCGCCCAGAGCAGGTAGCCGCCGGTCGAATGCTGCACGCCCTTGGGCTTGCCCGTCGAACCCGAGGTGTAAAGGATGAACAGCGGGTGCTCGGCGTTGACCCAGGTGGGTTCGCAGGTGTCGGGCTGCCCCTTGACCACGTCGTCCCACCACTTGTCGCGCGGCGCGCTCATCGGCACCGCGCTGCCGCTGCGCTTGTAGACGATGACGTTGCGCACGCCTTCGCAGCCGCCCATCGCAAAGGCTTCGTCCACCACGGGCTTGAGCGGAATCTCGCGACCGCCGCGGAACTGGCCGTCGGCGGTGATGACTTCGGTCGCGCCGGCGTCGATGATGCGCTCCTGCAGGCTCTTGGCCGAAAAGCCGCCGAACACCACCGAGTGCGTGGCGCCGATCCGCGCGCAGGCCTGCATCGCCACCACGACCTGGATCGACATCGGCATGTAGATCAGCACCCGGTCGCCCGTCTTGATGCCGTGGTGCCTGAGCGCGTTGGCGAGCCGGCAGACCTCGTGGTAGAGCTGCTGGTAGGTGATCTTCGTCACCTTGCCGTCGTCGGCCTCGAAGATGATCGCCACCTTGTCGGGCTGCGTCCCGAGATGCCGGTCGAGGCAGTTGTACGATGCGTTCAGCTCGCCGTCGTAGAACCACTGGTAGAACGGCGCGTTCGATTCGTCGAGCACCTTCGTGAACGGCTTGTGCCAGAGCAGCTGTTCCTTCGCCAGACGCGCCCAGAAACCCTCGAAGTCGCGCTCGGCCTCGGCCACGAGCTTGCGGTAGGCCTCCATCCCGGAGATGTTCGCCTGCCTGACGAACTCCGCCGACGGCGGGAAAACCCGCGTTTCGTGCAGAACCGACTCGATCGTGGACGACATGATTCAGTTCCTCCGCTGGACTCTGATGGATCTCAACGATTCTCCGGACCGGCGCTTACACGGCGCTTACGTCGCGTCCGCCGGCCACGGAATAAGATTACCAGATCAACGGCTTGCGGTACGCCACCAAGGCCCGCGGCGTGTGCTACATTGCGGCGCACCGCAATCGCTTCCGCAAGCCATGTCATCGCCCGCTTCCCCGCGCCTCAAACCCCTGCCCTGGGTGCTGTTCGGCAGCCGCTGGCTGCAGGTGCCGCTTTACCTCGGCCTGATCGTCGCGCAGTGCGTCTACGTGGTGCAGTTCATGTTCGAGCTCTACCACCTGGTGTTCGAGATGAAGCAGTTCAACGAGACCAGCATCATGCTCTCGGTGCTCGGCCTGATCGACGTGGTGATGATCTCGAACCTGCTGATCATGGTCATCGTCGGCGGCTACGAGACTTTCGTCTCGCGGCTGCGTCTGGAGGGACATCCGGACGAGCCCGAGTGGCTGTCGCACGTCAACGCCAACGTGCTCAAGGTGAAGCTGGCGACCGCGATCATCGGCATCTCGTCGATCCACCTGCTGAAGACCTTCATCAATGCGGCCAATCTCGATCACAAGACCATGATGTGGCAGGTCATCATCCACGTCACCTTCCTCGCTTCGGCGCTCTCGATCGCGTGGATCGACCGCATCATGAGCCCGGGCACGCTGGCCAGCATGAGGCACGAGTAGCCATGTCCACGATCACCCGCGAACATCTGGCGCAGAGCGTCGCCGACGCGCTGCAGTACATCTCCTACTATCACCCCGCCGATTACCTGCGGGCTCTCGGCCGCGCCTACGAGCGCGAGCAGTCTGCCGCGGCGCGCGATGCGATCGCCCAGATCTTGACCAATTCGCGCCTGTGCGCCGAGGGGCACCGCCCGATCTGCCAGGACACCGGCATCGTCAACGTGTTCCTCAGGATCGGCATCGAGGCACGCTGGGAACCCGGGATGGACCTCGAGGCGGCGGTCAACGAAGGCGTGCGCCGCGGCTATCTCGATCCGGACAACAAGCTGCGCGCGTCGGTGCTCGCCGACCCCGCCTTCACACGCAAGAACACGCGCGACAACACCCCCGCGGTGATCCACATGCAGGTGGTGCCGGGCCAGCGGCTCGAGGTCGACGTCGCTGCGAAGGGCGGCGGCTCGGAAGCGAAGTCCAAGTTCGTCATGCTCAATCCCTCGGACTCGATCGTCGACTGGGTGCTGAAGACGGTGCCGACCATGGGCGCGGGCTGGTGTCCGCCGGGAATGCTCGGCATCGGCATCGGCGGCACCGCCGAGAAGGCCATGCTCATGGCGAAGGCAGCCCTGATGGAACCGATCGACATGGCCGAGCTGAAAACGCGCGGTCCGCAGAACGCGCTCGAGGCGATGCGCGTCGAACTGTACGACAAGGTCAACGCGCTCGGCATCGGGGCCCAGGGCCTGGGCGGACTTTCCACGGTGCTCGACGTCAAGATCCACAGCTATCCGACGCACGCCGCCAACCTGCCCGTGGCGATGATCCCGAATTGCGCGGCGACGCGCCATGCACATTTCGTGCTCGACGGTTCCGGACCGGTCGAGCTGGCGCCGCCTTCGCTGGAGGATTGGCCGAAGGTCACCTGGACGCCCTCCGCGCAGGCCGCGCGCGTGCAGCTGGATACGCTGACGCGCGGGCAGGTGGCCGCGTGGCGCCCCGGCCAGACCCTGCTGCTTTCGGGAAAACTGCTCACCGGACGGGACGCGGCGCACAAGCGCATTCAGGACATGCTCGCGCGCGGCGAGGCGCTGCCGGTGGATTTCACCAACCGCGTCATCTATTACGTCGGCCCGGTCGATCCGGTGCGCGACGAGGTGATGGGTCCCGCCGGACCGACGACGGCCACGCGCATGGACAAATTCACCGAGACGATGCTCGGCAGGACGGGGCTGGTCGCCATGATCGGCAAGGCCGAGCGCGGCCCGGTCGCGATCGAGGCGATCCGCAAGCACCAGGCGGCGTATCTGATGGCCGTGGGCGGCGCTGCCTACCTCGTCGCCAAGGCCATCCGCAAGGCGCGCGTCCTCGCCTTCGAGGACCTTGGCATGGAAGCGATCTACGAATTCGAGGTGCAGGACATGCCGGTGACCGTGGCAGTGGACGCCAACGGCACCTCGGTGCACCAGAGCGGCCCCGCCGAGTGGCAGCGCAAGATCATCGAACTGAAGCTGCCCGTCAACGCCGCGTAAGCGGCACGCACTGGGCCGCCGTGTGGGCGGTCTTTGCCGGCGGACTCGTCGCCGGCGCCGCGATCGGCAAGGTGCCCCCCGCCCTGCCCGCCCTGCGTGGCGAATTCGGCCTGACGCTGATCGAGGCCGGCTACGTCGCCACCCTGCTGAATGTCATGGGCGGTGCGGTGGGCATGTTCGCCGGCGTGTTTTCGGACCGTTTCGGCCACAAGCGCATGGCGCTGGGCGGCCTCGCGCTGATGGCCGCGGGCGGAGCGGTCGGTGCGCTGGCGCCCGGCTACGCGCTGCTGCTGCTGTCGCGCTTCCTGGAAGGCACCGGATTCATCATGACCACCGTGGCGGGCGTTGCCCTCGTCGCGCAAGCGACTGCCGCCGCGGACCGGCCGGCTGCCATGGCGCTCTGGAGCTGCTATCTGCCCGCGGGAGGCAGTCTTGCCATGCTCGCCGCCTCGATGGCGCTGGTGTCGTACGACTGGCGCGGACTCTGGGCCGTGATCGCAGGCACGGCGCTCGCCAGCTTCGTGTGGCTGGCGCACGCCGTTCCGCCGCGCGCCTCGGGCGGTAGCGTGGGCGTATGGCGCCTGGGCATCGAATCGCTGACGCACGGCGCGAGCCTGTTTCTGTGTCTCGCCTTCGCCGGCTACGTGGCGCAGTGGGCCGCGTTCATGACCTGGCTTCCGACCTTTGTCGTCGGCGAACGCGGCGGCTCAGCGGCGCAGGCCGCCCTGCTCACCGCGCTTTGGGTCGCAATCAATGTCCCGGGCGTGCTGCTCGGCGGGTGGCTGATGGCCCGCGGCGCGCGACGCTCGCGGATCATCGTGCTCGCGAGTCTCGTCCAGGGGCTCGCCGCGACGGGCGCATTCCTCGACCTGCTCCCGGACTGGGGTCGTTACGGCAGCTGCCTCGCGTTCTCGTTTTTCGGCGGCGTCATTCCCACTGCGGTGTTTTCCGGGGTTGCCGCATTGGCGCGCAGCCCGCAGCACATCGGCACTATCAACGGCATGGTGATGCAGGCATCGCAGATCACTCAATTCGTCTCCCCGATCGTCATCGCCTGGATCGCCGGTAGGCTCGGCTGGGGCGCCTCGCTTCCGGCCATGCTCGCCTTTGCCGCCTGCGCCGCCGCGGGCGGCTTCGGCATGGCGCGCATCGAGCGGACTAAAATGGCGCCATGAGCGAGCTCCTGATCTGCGAAGTCGGTCCGCGCGACGGACTGCAGAACGCCAAGCACCTCATGCCCACAGCGGCGAAGAAGCGCTGGATCGATGCTCTTGCCGCGGCCGGCCTGCGCGAGATCGAAGTGGGTTCCTTCGTGCCGCCCAGACTGATCCCGGCGATGGCCGACACCGCCGAGATCGTGGCGCATGCGCGCACGCTCACCGGCGTCAAGGTCGTCGCGCTCGCTCCCAACCTGAAGGGCTTCGAACGCGCAGTGGCAGCCGGCGCGCACAAGATCACTTTCCCGGTTTCGGCGTCTCGCCTGCACAGCGAAGCCAACGTACGCATGACCCCGGAACAGATGGTCGAGGAGGTCCGCAAGTGCGCCGCGCTGCGCGGCGCCGGGGGCCCGGAGATCGAAGGCGCCGTCTCCACGGCATTCGGCTGCACGCTGCAGGGCGAAGTGCCTGAGGACGAGGTGGTGCGCCTGGCGGTGGCGCTGGCGCGCTTCTGCGATGCAGTGGCGCTCGCGGACACGGTCGGCTACGCCAATCCGGCGCAGGTGAAGCGCGTGTTCCGGCGCGTGCGCGGCGAGATCGGCGACAAGCTGGAAGGCGCGCATTTCCACAATACGCGCGGCCTCGGACTCGCCAACGCGCTCGCGGCCTGGGAGGAAGGCGTGCGCGCCTTCGATGCTTCGATGGGCGGCCTGGGCGGCTGCCCGTTCGCGCCCGGTGCCAGCGGCAACGTCATCACCGAAGACCTGGTGTACATGTTCGAAGCGATGGGCGTGCGCACCGGCATCGATCTGGAGAAACTCTTCGCGGCGCGGGCCGTATTGATCGAAGGGCTGCCGGAGGAGCCGGTGTACGGCCATGCCGCGCTCGCCGGCCTGCCGAAGGGATTCAGGGCCGCGGCATGAGGCGCCTGCCCCTGGAGGGGGTGCGCGTCGTCGAGTTCGCGCATATGGTGATGGGCCCGACCTGCGGCCTGGTGCTGGCCGATCTCGGCGCCGAAGTCATCAAGGTCGAACCGCTCGAGGGCGACAACACGCGCCGCCTGATGGGCGCCGGCGCCGGTTTCTATCCGATCTTCAATCGCAACAAGCAGAGCCTTGCGGTCGACCTGAAAAGCGCAAGCGGGCGCGAAATCGTCCTGCGGCTGATCGACACCGCCGACGCGGTGACGGAAAACTTCCGCCCCGGCGCGCTCGAGCGCATGGGCTTGGGCTACGAAGCGCTCTCGCAGCGCAATCCGCGGCTCGTCTACTGCACGCTGAAGGGGTTCCTCTCCGGACCGTACGAAAACCGGCCCGCGCTCGACGAAGTGGTGCAGATGATGGGCGGCCTCGCCTACATGACCGGTCTGCCCGACCGGCCGCTGCGCGTGGGCTCCTCGGTCAACGACATCATGGGCGGAATGTTCGGCGCCATCGGCATCCTCGCTGCGCTGCGCGAGCGCGAGTCCACGGGCCGCGGCAAGCTGGTGCGCAGCGCGCTCTTTGAGAACACCGTGTTCCTGGTCGCGCAGCACATGGCGCAGCTCGCGATCACCGGCGAAGAGCCGCCGCCGATGGCGGTGAAAAAACCCGCCTGGGGCGTCTACGACATCTTCGAGACCGCGGACGATCGTCTGTTCGTCGGCGTGGTCACCGACACGCAGTGGGACGTGTTCTGCCGCGAGTTCGGCGAAGCGGAGCTCGCTGCCGATCGGCGCCTGCGCGCGAACAGCCAGCGCGTCGCCGAGCGCGCCTGGCTGATCCCGCACCTGGCCGGCCTCTTCCGTCGCTACCGGCGTGCCGAGCTGGAGCAGAAGCTGGAGGCGATCGGGTTGCCCTACGCGCCGATCACCCGCCCGCGCGAGCTGTTCGACGACCCGCATCTCAACGCGGGTGCCGGCATGATCGAGACGCGCGACCCGCGCGGCTATGCCTTCAAGGTGCCGGGGCTGCCGCTGGAACTCGACGGCGAGCGCCTCGCGCAGCGCAGTGCGCCGCCCGGCGTCGGCGAAGGCGCCCGCGAAATTCTTTCCGCTCTGGGATACGGCACTGCCGAAATCGAGGCGCTCGCCGCCACGGGCGTGCTCGCCCTGCCCTGAGTCAGGCCGGCAGACCGGCTTTCAGGAGGCTCTCACGGTGATGCTCGCGGTCCGCCGGCCGCTGGTAGTGCATGACCGTATCGAGATAGCGCTCGATCGAAAACGATGAGGTCTCCGCCAGCACGCGGTGCGCAAGTTCCTGCGCCGCCGGCCCGTCGCCGAGTTGCGCGTGGCACGCCGCAAGGAAAGCGTGGGTGCTGGCGTCGGGCGCCGCGATGTGCCGGAACGCCTCGATCGCCTCGCGGTAACGTCGCGCCACGAAGTGCGCGCGCCCCAAGTGACCCCAGAATCGCGCCGGATGGTAGGGATTTAGCCGCATCGCCTTGCGGATCCACTCGATGCCGTCCTCGGCGCGCCCGAGCCAGGTGAGGATCTCGCCCTGCTGGACCACGATCAGGTCGTCATTCGGGTTCAGCCGGAGCGCGCGCTCCTGGTGGTAATTGGCTTTCTCGAGTTCATGCTGGGTCACCGCGACGGCGGCGAGAATGCGGTGCACGTCGCTGTCGTTCTCGTCGAGCGAGAGCGCAACTTGCAGTTCCTCGACAATGGCCGTCTCCGTCGCGGCACGGTCTTCGCACCAACCGTAGCCCCACGCCTGGCCCAGCACGCAGGCCTTCCAGGCATGCGCATGCGCGTAGCCCGGATCGAGCTCGATGGCGCGCTCCAGCGATCGCAGCGCGGCGGCATTGTCCTCCCGCCGGCTGCGGTGATGCAGCACTTTGCCGTTGAGGACGCACTCGTAGGCGGCCATGTTATCGGTGGTCTTGCGCGCCACGCGGTCGCGCGCTGCGGCTTCGACGCGCCCCGGCAGCACCGCCACTATCGACGAGGTGACCTCGTCCTGGATGGCGAAGATATCCTCCAGATCGCGGTCATAGCGCTCGGCCCAGAGATGGTGGTCGGTTTCGGCGTCGATCAGCTGCACCGTGATGCGCACGCGC
>SCUH01000274.1 GCA_004298295.1 Betaproteobacteria bacterium
GTGCTACTTGCCTGGCGCGGCCGGTTCCTTGAGGTTGGCGCCGGACTGGTTCGCCATGGTGACGATGGCGCGCGCCAGCTCGAGGTCGGAGAGATCGGCGCCGCCGCCGCGCGGCGGCATTGCACCCTTGCCCCGGATCGCGTTCTTCAGCATCCCCTCGAGACCCGCCTTCGCCACTTTGCCCCAGGCGGCCTTGTCGCCGATCTTGTGCGCGCCGGCGGCGCCGGTCTGATGGCAGGCGCCGCAGATCTGCTTGACGATGTCCTCGCCCGCGCGCGGGCCCTGGCTCGCCGCGCCCGCGGCGCCGAACTCGACGCGTCCGACGGGCTGGATGCGCGCGGCGACCGCCTCGGGCTGCATCGCGGCCGGGTCGGCGGAAGGCCGGTTCACGATCACCTTCACCAGCAGCACGATCGCGATCACGGGCACGACGAACGCGAGCACCACCACCACGATCAGCTGCTGTGGCGTCTTGATGAAGGAGGTATGCTCTTCGTGCTCGCTCATGCGCAAGGCCCTGGGTGCCGGAGGAAAGGCGGGAATTTTAGCGCGGAACCCTTGCGCTCAGAAGCCAGCGCGTGGACGCACACGGCAAAAGCCGTTATTCTTCGCGCCCTTAACGCGCCCGTAGCTCAGCGGATCAGAGTATTGGCCTCCGAAGCCAAGGGTCGTGGGTTCGAATCCCGCCGGGCGCGCCACTCCGAGCCTGGCTCCCGGCCCGTTTGATCGCGGTCAAGTCGCCGCCCCACGGCTTGCCTAGCATCGTGCGCTGGTGCCTTACGCCGCCGACTGATGTCCGCCGCTCCAATCAGCCGCTTCCCCGTCCCGCGCCTCGAAGACCTGCCGGAGGACATCCGCCGGCGCATCCTGGAGGTGCAGGAAAAATCGGGCTTCGTGCCGAACGTGTTCCTCGCGCTCGCGCACCGGCCGGCGGAATGGCGCGCGTTTTTCGCCTACCACGACGCGCTGATGGACAAGGACAGCGGCCTGTCGAAGGCCGAGCGCGAGATGATCGTGGTCGCCACCTCCGGGGCGAACCGCTGCCAGTACTGCGTCGTGGCGCACGGCGCGATCCTGCGCATCCGGGCGAAGCATCCGCTGCTCGCGGACCAGGTGGCGGTCAACTACCTCAAGGCCGACCTCACGCCGCGCCAGAAGGCGATGCTCGCGTTCGCGATCAAGGTGGCGCTCGACGCAGGCGCCATCGAGGAAGGCGATTTCGAGGCGCTGCGCGCGCACGGTTTCTCCGGCGACGACATCTGGGACATCGGCGCCGTGGCGGCGTTCTTCGCCCTCTCCAACCGCATGGCGAACCTGACCGCGATGCGCCCGAACGACGAGTTCTACCTGATGGGGCGCGTGCCGAAACCGAAGTAGCGGCTCAGGCGAGCGGCGGGCGCCGCCGCCCGTACTGCGTGGCCTGCTCGAAGGCGTGCGCCAGCTGCAGCACGCCGAAATCGTCGCGGTAGCGACCGACGATCTGGAGGCCCACCGGAAGGGGCGGTGAGTCCTCGGTGAATCCCGCAGGCACCGAAATCGCGGGGTGGCTGGTGACCGTGATCGCGTAGCAGGTCTTCATCCATTCGATATAGTTCGCCAGCTTCACGCCGTTGATCTCGGTCGGATACGCCTGGGTCACCGCGAACGGCGGCACCTGGTTGACCGGCAGCAGCAGGAATTCGTAGCGTTCGAGAAACGCGCGCAGGGCGTGGAACACCTGCGAGCGCAGGTTCAGCGCCTGCGCGATTCGCGGCCCGTCGAGCTTCAGGCCCTGCTCGATGTTCCAGATCACGGTGTCCTTGATCCGGGGGCGATGCGTCTTCAGCAGCGCGGCGTATTTCTGCACGAACAGGACCGCGCGCAGCACCTGAAAAGCCTCGTCGGCGCCCGCGAGGTCCGGTTCTGCATCCTCCACGACGCAGCCGAGCGCCGCGAAGGTCCCGCGCTGCGCTTCGAGCACCTGCGTGACGCGCCGGTCGACCGGCAAGCCGCCGAGGTCGCGGCTCCAGGCGATGCGAACGCCCTTGAAGCTCCGCGCGAGGGGTCTGGCGAAGCCCTTGCCCGGTTCGACGATGCTGATCGGTGCGCGCAAGTCCGGGCCCGCCATCGCCGAGAACAGCAGCGCGGTGTCCTCCACCGAACGCGCCAGAGGGCCCATCACCGAGAGCGAGGCCCAGGAATCGTTGCTCGGGTAGCCGGGCACGCGCCCCGGCGTCGGACGGAAACCGACGACGTTGCAGAAATTGCCCGGATTGCGCAGCGACGCCCCCAGGTCCGAGCCATCGGCGAAGGGCAGCATGCCGCAGGCCACGGCGACGGCCGCGCCGCCCGAGGAGCCGCCGCAGGTCTTGCTGGTGTCGTAGGGATTGAGCGTGGCGCCGAACACCGGATTGAAGGTCTGCGAGCCGGCGGCGAATTCCGGCGTATTGGTCTTGCCGAGCGTGATTGCGCCCGCGGCCGACAGGCGCTCGACCAGGGCGTGATCCTCGGCGGGCAGGTGCTCGGCATAGATCGGCGAACCGAAGGTGGTCCGGATTCCGCGCGTCGGCACCATGTCCTTGTAGGCGATCGGCAGCCCCGCGAGCGGCCCGAGGCCCTCGGCACCGCCCTTGCGGGCGAGGCGCCGGTCGAGCTTCTTCGCCGCCGCGAGCGCCGCCTCCGGCAGGAAGGTGACGATCGCGTTCACCTTCGGATTGACGCGCTCGATTCGGTCGATGAAGGCGCGCATCGCCTCGCTGGCGGAAACCTTGCGCGTGCGGATCAGGCGCGCCAGGCGGCGCGCGGCGGTGAAGCAGAGTTCGCTCATGGGAGGGGCCTTCGCTGGATCACATCAGGACGATGTCGAACTGCTCCTGCAGGTAGCCGGTTTCCACCTGCAGCGAGACCGGCTTGCCGATGAAGTCCGAGAGCATCGCCACCGCGGGCGATTCCTCCTCGTGCAGCAGGTCGATCACGCTCTGCCCGGCGAGCACGCGGAACTCGCGCGCGTTGAACTGGCGCGCCTCGCGCAGGATCTCGCGCAGGATCTCGTAGCAGACGGTGCGCGCGGTCTTGACCTCGCCGCGGCCGCCGCAGGTCGGGCAGGGCTCGCACAGCACGTGCGCGAGCGATTCGCGCGTGCGCTTGCGCGTCATCTCGACCAGGCCGAGCGAGGTGAAGCCGTTCACCGTCATGCGGGTGCGGTCGCGCGCCAGCGCCCGGCGGAACTCCTCCAGCACCGCGTGGCGGTGCTCCTCGGAATCCATGTCGATGAAGTCGATCAGGATGATGCCGCCGAGGTTGCGCAGCCGCAGCTGGCGCGCGATCGCCTGCGCCGCC
Organism: Betaproteobacteria bacterium; assembly: GCA_004298295.1. GTDB lineage: Bacteria > Pseudomonadota > Gammaproteobacteria > Burkholderiales > SG8-39 > 2-02-FULL-66-14. The sequence continues at coordinate 3,319 of SCUH01000274.1, forward strand.
TCGAGGTTGGTCTTGAACACGGTGTCGTCGAAGTTGCGGCTGCCGACGAAGGCGCCGGTGTTGACGTCGATCGTGGTCAAGGCCTCGGTCTGGTCGACGACCAGCGTGCCGCCCGACTTGAGGTCGACGCGCCGCGACAGCGCCTTCTCGATCTCGGGCTCGACGTTGTAGAGGTCGAACAGGGGCCGCTCGCCCGTGTAGTGCTCGAGCTTGTCGAGCACTTTCGGGGTGTAGCTCGCGGCGAAGCCGGCGAGCTTCTGGTAGTTCTCGCGCGAATCGACGATGACGCGCGCCGTCTCGGCCGACGCCATGTCGCGCAGCACGCGCTGCGCGAGCGACAGGTCCTGGTACAGCAGCTGCGGCGGCTGTGCGCCTTGCGCGCGCGCGGTGAGGTCGCGCCAGAGGGAGCGCAGGTACTCGATGTCGGCGCGCAGTTCCTCCTCGGAGGCGCTCTCGGCGAGCGTGCGCAGGATGAAGCCGCCCTTTTCGTCCGCCGGCAGCAGCTCGCGCAGGCGCTCGCGCAGCAGCTGCCGCTCGGCTTCGTCCTCGATGCGCTGCGAAATGCCGATATGCGGGTCCTGCGGCAGGTACACCAGCATGCGCCCGGCGATCGACACCTGGGTCGACAGGCGCGCTCCCTTGGTGCCGAGCGGATCCTTCACCACCTGCACCAGCACGGGCTGGCCCTCGGCGAGGATCTTCTCGATCGGCTTGGCGCCCTCGCTGCCGTTAGCCGCGCCGGCGCGGCGGTGTTCCCAGATGTCGGCGACGTGCAGGAACGCGGCGCGCTCGAGGCCGATTTCGACGAACGCCGACTGCATGCCCGGCAGCACGCGCGCCACCCGCCCGATGTAGATGTTGCCGACGAGTCCCCGGTTCGCCGTGCGCTCGATCACCAGTTCCTGCACCTGGCCGGCGCCGATCACCGCGACGCGCGTTTCCTGCGGCGTGACGTTGATCAGGATCTCTTCGGCCATGGCGGCGGCGCGGCGCCCGGCTCAGCCGGCGCGCAGCAGCTCCGGGGCCTGGCGGCGCTCGGGCGAGGCCTGCAGCCGCTCGAGCAGCTGCGCCGTCTCGTAGAGCGGCAGTCCGACGATGCCGGAATGGCTGCCGCGGATCTCAGCGGCGAAACGCGCTGCGCGTCCCTGGATCGCGTAAGCCCCCGCCTTGTCGTCCCATTCGCCGCTCGCGACGTAGGCCTCGATTTCCTGCGGCGCGAGCGCGCGGAAGGCGACTTCCGACACCGACAGCGCCGAATCGAGCTCGCTGCCGTATTTGAGCGCCACGGCGGTGAGCACTTCGTGCCGCCGGCCCGAGAGTGCGGCCAGCATGGCTGCGGCTTCGCCGCGGTCGGCCGCCTTGCCGAGGATGCGCCCGTCGAGCACCACGGTGGTGTCGGCGGCGAGCACCGGCGCGTGCGGCAGGCGGCGCTGCTGCATGCGCAGCCACCCGGCATCGGCTTTCAGGCGGGCGACGCGCGTGACGTAGTCGCGTGCCGGTTCGCCGGGCAGCACCGCCTCGCTGACTTCAGGCTCGGATCCCGGCCGGGCGCGAAACAGCAGCAGGTGGTACTTCACGCCGATGTGCGCCAGCAGTTCACGCCGCCGCGGGCTGCGCGAAGCGAGATAGATCGAGCGTTCGGGCGGCCAAGCCATGAGCGAATTTCCAGTTTAGCAAAGCTAGGCGCGATGATAGGGATGGCCGGCAAGCAGCGTGGCGGCGCGATACAGCTGCTCGCACAGCAACACCTGGGCGAACGCGTGCGGCAGGGTCAGCGCCGAAAGCCGCCAGAGCAGCTGCGCCTCGCGCTTGAGTTCCTCAGCGAGACCGTCCGGGCCGCCGATGAGAAACGCCACCGGGTCGCCCTCGCGCCGCCAGGCCTCGAGCTGGCGCGCGAACTGCACGGTGCTGAGGTCGCGCCCGCGCTCGTCAAGCGCGACCAGCCGCGCGCCGCGGGGCAGGCGCGAGCGCAGGCGCTTCAGCGGCTCGGCCTTGAGGCCGAGGCACTCGACCTCGAAGCCGCGCGGCAGGCGCCCGAGGTACTCCGCGCGCGCCTCGAGCGCCCAGCGCGGCAGCCTAGCGTCGAACGCGACGACGTACAGCTTGGGCACGTTTCAGCCGGACTTCCTTGCCGCCCCAGATCTCCTCCAGGTGGTAGTAGTTGCGCGCGTTCGGGTGCATGAGGTGCACCACGATGTCGCCCAGGTCGACCAGCACCCACTCCGAGCTGCCGCTGCCCTCGACGCCGCGCACCGTGGCGCCGAGCCGCGTCAGCCGCTCGCGCACGTGATCGGCGAGCGCCTTGACCTGGCGTGTGGACTCGCCGGTGGCGATCACGACCCGCTCGAAGATCGGCGACAGCCGCGCCACGTTGTAGACCACGATGTCGCGGCCCTTCACGTCCTCGAGCGCCTCGAGCACGGCGCGCTGCTTCTTACGGATGTCCATAGAGATGATGCCGCCGGATGTAGTCGAGCACGGCCGCGGGCAGCGCGGCGGAGACGTCTTCGCCGCGGCCGATGCGCGCGCGAACGGCGCTCGCGGATATGGCGAGCGGCGCAAAGGGCACGCTGCGCGCCCGGCCGTCGGCGATCGTCCAGCCCGGGCGCGCAAACACGGCGATCTCGCAGAGATCGAACAGCTCGCGCCAGCGTTGCCAGGTCTCGAGCTTCGCGTACTGGTCGGCGCCCATCAGCAGCACCAGCGGCGCTTCAGGACCGAGTTCGACGCGCAGCGCCGCGAGCGTGTCCACGCTGTAGCCGGAAGCGCCGGGCGCGAGTTCGCGCACGTCGATCACGAAGCGCGGCTCGCCCGCGAGCGCGCGTTCGAGCATCGCGACGCGATGCTCCGCCGCCGCAACCGGCGCTGCGCGATAGGGTGGGTCGCCGGTCGGAATCCAGAGGATGCGCGCCAAGCCGAGCGTCGCGAGCGCGGCGCGCGCCAGCGCAAGATGCGCGTTGTGGACCGGGTCAAAAGTGCCGCCGAGGACGCCGACCGGCTGCACTAGCCGCGGATTTCCCCATGGCCGAAGACCACGAATTTCTGCGTCGTGAGGCCCTCCAGCCCGACCGGGCCGCGGGCATGCAACTTGTCGGTGGAAATGCCGATTTCAGCGCCCAGGCCGTACTCGAAACCGTCGGCGAAACGCGTCGAGGCGTTCACCATCACCGAGCTCGAGTCGACTTCGCGCAGGAAGCGCTCGGCGCGCGCGCGATCTTCGGTGACGATGGCATCGGTGTGCTGCGAGCCGTAGCGCGCGATGTGCTCGATCGCCTCGTCGAGGCCCTGCACGACGCGGATCGACACCACCGGGCCTAGCCATTCGGTGCGGTAGTCGTCCTCGGTCGCCGCGCGCGCGCCGGGCACCAGCCGGCGCGTGGCCTCGTCGCCGCGCATCTCGACGCCCTTCTCGCGGTAGATGCGCGCGATCTCCGGCAGCACGCGCGGCGCGATCGCCGCCGCCACCAGCAACGTCTCCAGCGTGTTGCAGGTGGCATAGCGCTGCGTCTTGGCGTTGTCCGCGATGCGCACCGCCATCTGCACGTCGGCCCGGTCGTCGACGTAGAGGTGGCACACGCCGTCGAGATGCTTCAGCATCGGGATGCGCGCCTCCTGCGCCAGGCGCGCGATCAGTTCCTTGCCGCCGCGCGGCACGAGGATATCGACGTACTCGTGCATCGTGATCAGCTCGCCCACGGCGGCGCGGTCGGCGGTCGCCACCACCTGCACCGCGGCCTCGGGCAGGCCGGCCGCCGCGAGTCCCGCGTGCACGCAGGCGGCGATCGCCTGGTTGGAGTGCAGCGCCTCCGAGCCGCCGCGCAGGATGCAGGCGTTGCCCGCCTTGAGGCAGAGCGCCGCGGCATCGGCCGTGACGTTGGGACGCGATTCGTAGATGATGCCGATGACGCCGAGCGGCACGCGCATGCGCGCGACCTCGATGCCGCTCGGGCGGCGCACGCGCTCCGAAATCCCGCCCACCGGATCGGCCAGCGCGGCCACCTGCTCGAGTCCTGCCGCCATCTGCTCGATCGCGGCCGGGGTGAGCGTCAGGCGGTCGATGAACGCGGCGTCCTGGCCCTTGCCGCGCGCTTCGTCGACGTCGGCGCGATTGGCTTCCGCCAGCTGCGCCGCGCGCAGGCGGATTTCGGCCGCCATCGCGCGCAGCGCGCGGTCCTTGGTTGCGGTCGGCGTGCGGGCGAGCACGCGTGCGGCGGCGCGCGCGGCGCGGCCGAGTTCGCGCATGTAGGCGCGCACGTCAAGCGACTTGTCGTGCGCCTTCGGTTCCATCGATCAATTCTAAACCCAGGCGCATCAGCCCATCCCAGGGATCGCCCGCGCCCACGCCCTTGCTCTGGCGCTCGATGCGCGCCAGCTGCCGCACTGCTTGCTGCAGCCGCGCTGGCGCGAGGCGCCGCAGCGCTTTTTCGGCGCGCGGCTGCGCCGCGCGCCAGACGCGGTGTTCGGCGAACAGCTGGTCCAGGCGGCGGCCCGCGGACATGCCCTGGCGGATGCGCAGCAGCGTGACCAGCTCCTCGCCCAGGCGCCAGGCGAGCGCCGCGGGTGACTCGCCTTCGCCGCGCAGGCCGTCCAGCGCCCTGCAGTAGTGGGCGAATTCACCCGCGTAAAGCGCCTCCGCCAGAACCTCGAACTCGAAGCGCGCGACGTTCGCCACCGCGCCCGCCACCTGCTCCATGGCAAGCATCCCCTGGGGGGCGAGCAGACCCAGTTTCTGCACTTCCTGGTGCGCGGCCAGCAGGTTGCCCTCGACGCGCTCGGCGAGGTATTCGAGCACCTCGTGCGGCGCGCGCTGGCCCTGCCGCGCGAGGCGCGCGCCGATCCAGGCGGGCAGATGCGCGCGCAGCACGGGTTTGGCTTCGACCACCACGCCGGCGGCGTCGAGCGCGGTAAACCAGCCGGATTTCCACCATCCCGAGCCTTCCGGCCGCGGCATGCTCACCAGCAGCACCAGCTCGGGATTCGGCCGCGCCGCGTAACGCTGCAGCGCCTCGCCGCCCTCGGTACCCGGTTTCGCGGTCGGGAGCCGCAGATCGACGAGCTTGCGCGCACCGAACAGCGACAGGCTCTCGGTGGCCTGCACGAACGCGCTCCAGTCGAAGCGCTGCTGCACGAACAGCACTTCGCGCTCCGCAAAGCCGCGCTGGCGCGCCGCGGCGCGCACGGCATCGGCGGCCTCCAGCGCCAGCAGCGGCTCGTCGCCGTGGATCAGGTAGAGCGGAGCGAGCGACCGGGCAAGCTGCGCTTCGAGCTGATCGGCCCGCAGCAGCATGCGTCAGCCCGAGGCGGGCCGCGGCGGCTTCGCGGCCGACAGGCGCCGCATGATCTGCTGCACCATGTCGTGCTGCATGTCGCGATACAGCATCTGCTCCTCGGCCTCCTTCGCCAGGAGCTGGGCGTCGCTGTAGGTCATGTCGCGCGCC
>SCUH01000275.1 GCA_004298295.1 Betaproteobacteria bacterium
AAGTCGTGCGTGATGAACAGCACGCCGGTGCCGTGGCGCGCCTGCAGCTCGGCGATCAGCTTCAGGATCTGCGCCTGCGTCGTGACGTCGAGCGCCGTGGTCGGCTCGTCGGCGATCAGCAGCGCCGGCTCGAGCACGAGCGCCATCGCGATCATGATGCGCTGGCGCTGGCCGCCGGAGAGCTGGTGCGGATACGCGGCGACGATGCGCTCCGGGTCGGGCAGCATGACTTCGCGCAGGATGGCGAGGATTTTTGCGCGACGCTCGGCTTCGGGCAGGGCCGTGTGGTGCACCAGCACCTCGTCGAGCTGCTCGCCGCAGCGCATCACCGGGTTGAGCGCGGTCATCGGCTCCTGGAAGATCATCGACATGCGGGCCGCGCGCAGCTGGCGCAGGCGCTCGGGCGGCAGGCGCGTCGTATCTTCGCCCTGCAGCAGGGCGGCGCCGCCCGCGACCCGGAGCGCGCGCGGCAGCAGCCCCATGATGCCCTGCGCGATGACGGACTTGCCCGAGCCTGATTCGCCCACCAGGCAGACGATTTCGCCGCGATCGACGCTGAACGAAACCCGCGACACGGCCGCGGCGCGCTCGGCACCCGGCGGCAGCGCGATGCTCAGCTCGCGCACTTCCAACACTGGGGTCAGAGTAACTATTTCGGTGACGTGATTACTCATTGAAATGTATCGGAAAAAGTTACTCTGACCCCATCAGACGCGCTTTGCCATCTTCGGGTCGAGGGTGTCGCGCAGGCCGTCGCCGAGGATGTTGACCGCGAGCACGGTGACGGCGAGGAAGATGCCGGGGAAGAAGATGTTGTGCGGGAACTGGACGAACTGCGCACGCCCCTCGGCCATGATGTTGCCCCAGGTCGGGATGTCGGGCGGCAGGCCCACGCCGAGAAACGACAGGATCGCCTCGACGAGGATCGCCGAGGCGCAGATGAACGTGCCCTGCACGACGAGCGGCGCCACGGTGTTCGGCAGGATGTGCGCGAGCATGATCTTCCAGGTCGGCGTGCCGAGCGCGACCGCCGCCTCGACGTAGGGCTCTTCGCGGATCGTCAGCACCAGCGAGCGCACCAGGCGCGTGACGCGCGGGATCTCCGGCACCGCGATGGCGATGATCACGGTGACCAGGCTGCCGCGCCAGGCCGCCACCAGCGCAATCGCGATCAGGATCGCGGGGATCGCCATCAGTCCGTCCATGACTCGCATCAGCACGCCGTCCAGCCAGCGCAGGTAGCCCGAGGACAGGCCCAGCACGATGCCGAAGGCGAGAGCGACGAGCGCGGCGCACACGCCGACCGCGAGCGACACGCGCGTGCCGTAAACGACACGGCTGTAGATGTCGCGCCCGTACGAGTCCGAGCCCATGAGGAACGTGTGCCGGATGGTCTCGCCTTCCAGCGTCGTGATTTCGCCCGCCTTGCCGGGCAGCAGGTCGCGGCTGCCGGCGTCGAACAGCGACGGGTCCACGGTGCCGAGCCAGGGCGCGGCGAGCGCGATGGCGAGCAG
>SCUH01000276.1 GCA_004298295.1 Betaproteobacteria bacterium
ATCGCTTGTTCATGTCTTCCCCTCTCTGTTTTTTGATGGAAAGTTGTTCTGATTCAAGACGCTGGATCGGTCTTGAGTGAATTCTGCCACAACTCGGCACGGGTGTCCAAGTCAAATCGGCCCCTGTTGATCAAGATGCCCTCCGCCACCAGCCGCCGCCCGCCGACCCAGACGTCGCTGACGTGCTCGCGGCCGGCGGCATAGACGAGATGGGACACCGGGTCATAGCAGGGGGTCAGTTCCGGCCCGCTCAGGCGCAGCGCCGTCAGGTCGGCCCATTTTCCGGGGACGATCGATCCGATCTGCCCTTCGAGGCCGAGCGCCCTCGCCCCGCCCAGGGTGGCCGCTCGCAGCGCTGCGTGTGCCGGGATGACCCGGGCGTCGCCTGCTACGGCTTTGGCGAGCAGCGCGGCGAGGCGCATTTCCTGCATCACGTCGAGGCGGTTATTGCTGGCGGCGCCGTCCGTGCCCAAGGCAAGATTCACGCCTGCGCCGGCCAGTTGGGCCACGGGCGCGAAACCGCTCGCAAGCTTGAGATTCGAGGAGGGGCAATGCGCCACGGAGCAACCGTGGCGCGCAAGCAACACAATTTCGTCTGCCGTGAGGTGAATCGCGTGCACCGCGATCAATCCGGGGCCGAGCAGCCCGAGGCGGCGCAGGCGCTCGAGCGGTCGCACGCCGTGCTCGGCGAGCGAGCGCTCGATCTCGTCCGCGGTCTCGTGCAGATGCAGATGCAGCGGCACGTCGATCTCGCCGGCGAGCGTCGCCAGCTTGCCGAAGGTGGCGTCGGACACCGTATATGGCGCATGCGGCGCGAGGCAGAACGAGAGCTGCGGGTGCTCGCGCCAGCGATCGCGCAGCGCCAGGCCTTTCTCCAGGTAATCGTCGGGGTCGGAGGCATAGGCCGAGGCGAACTCGACGACGATCATGCCGAGCGCCGCGCGCATGCCCGCTTCGAGCACCGCTTCGAGCGCCGCCTCGGGGTAGAAGTACATGTCGTTGAAACAGGTGATGCCGCCGCTCAGCATCTCGGCGCAGGCGAGCAGCGTGCCGTCGCGCACGAACTGCGGCGAGACGTGCCGCATCTCGGCCGGCCAGACGTGCTCCTGCAGCCAGCGCAGCAACGGCAGGTCGTCGGCGAGCCCGCGCATCAGCGACATCGCCGCGTGCGTGTGCGCGTTCACCAGTCCCGGAATGAGCACGTGCTCGGGCAAATCGATCGTGTCGTGCCCGGCATAGCGCGCTGCCGCCAGGTCGTACGGCAGCACGGCCTCGATGCGGCCGTCGCACACCGCGACCGCGTGGTCTTCAAGCACCGCGCCGCCGGGTTCCACGGGCACCACCCAGCGGGCGCGGATCAGGCAGGCATCGGGCATCGCGGCTCTCGGATTCGCTCGCCGCGAGAGTATAGCGGTCTCGGTCCGGCGAGCGCGCGCGTGATAAAATTTCGCGCTTCGCTGTCGCTTTCCGACGCACCCCTTCCCAGCGCATCGTCATGGAGCAATTCGCCAAGGAAACGCTGCCCGTCAGCCTCGAAGAGGAGATGCGGCGCTCGTACCTCGACTACGCCATGAGCGTGATCGTGGGGCGAGCGCTGCCCGACGTGCGCGACGGCCTCAAGCCGGTGCACCGGCGCGTGCTGTTCGCGATGCACGAGCTCGCCAATCACTGGAACCGGCCGTACAAGAAGTCGGCGCGCATCGTCGGCGACGTCATCGGCAAGTACCATCCGCACGGCGACGTCGCGGTGTACGACACGATCGTGCGCATGGCGCAGCATTTCTCGCTGCGCTACATGCTGATCGACGGCCAGGGCAACTTCGGCTCGGTGGACGGCGACAACGCCGCGGCCATGCGCTACACCGAGATCCGCATGGCGAAGATCGGCCACGAATTGCTGGCCGACATCGACAAGGAGACGGTGGATTTCGGACCGAACTACGACGGTTCCGAGTCCGAGCCCCTGATCCTGCCGTCGCGTCTGCCCAATCTGCTGGTGAACGGCTCCTCGGGCATCGCGGTCGGCATGGCGACCAACGTGCCGCCGCACAACCTGGGCGAGGTCATCGACGCCTGCCTCGCGCTGCTCAACAACCCGCGCTGCACCATCGACGAGCTGATCAAGCTGGTGCCGGCGCCCGATTTTCCGACGGCGGGGATCATCTACGGTGTCGCCGGCGTGCACGAGGGCTACCGCACCGGGCGCGGCCGCATCGTGATGCGCGCGCGCACCCATTTCGAGGACATCGGCAAGGGCGACCGCCAGGCGGTGGTGGTGGACGAGCTGCCCTACCAGGTCAACAAGAAGGTGCTGCTCGAGCGCATCGCCGAGCTGGTGACCGAAAAGCGCCTCGAGGGCGTTTCCGACATCCGCGACGAGTCCGACAAGCAGGGCATCCGCGTGGTGATCGAGCTCAAGCGCGGCGAGATCGCCGAAGTGGTGCTGAACAACCTGTACAAGCTGACGCAGCTGCAGGACACGTTCGGCATGAACATGGTGGCGCTGGTCGACGGCCAGCCCAGGCTGCTCAACCTCAGGGAACTGATCGAGGCGTTCATCGCGCACCGGCGCGAGGTCGTGACGCGCCGCGCGCTGTTCGATCTGCGCAAGGCCCGCGAGCGCGGGCACATCCTCGAGGGCCTCGCCGTCGCGCTGTCCAATGTGGACGAGGTGATCGAGCTGATCAAGCGCGCGCCGGCGCCGGCGGACGCCAAGCGCGAGCTGCTCGCGCGCAGCTGGCGCTCGGGGCTGGTGACGCAGATGCTGGAGCGCGTCGCGGGCGGGAGCGGAGCGGCGCAGTTCCGGCCGGAAGGGCTGTCGCCGGAATACGGTCTGAAAGCCGACGGCTACCGGCTCTCGGACGAGCAGGCGCAGGCGATCCTGGATCTGCGGCTGCAGCGCCTGACGGGGCTGGAGCAGGACAAGATCCGCGACGAGTACCGCGAAGTGATGGCGACCATCGCCGACCTGATCGACCTGCTGGAAAAGCCCGCGCGCGTCACCGCGGTCATCGCGCTCGAGCTCGCGGCGATCAAGCAGGAGTTCGGCGACGCGCGCCGCAGCGAGATCGTCGCCACGACCGAGGATATTTCGCTCGAGGACCTGATCGCGCCGCAGGACATGGTGGTCACCTTCTCGCACGGCGGCTACGTCAAGTCGCAGCCGCTCGCCGATTACCGCGCGCAGCGCCGCGGCGGGCGCGGCCGGCAGGCGACGGCGACCAAGGAGGACGATTTCATCGAGCGCCTGTTCGTGGCGCATTCGCACGACTACCTGCTGTGCTTTTCCAGCCGCGGACGGCTTTACTGGCTCAAGGTGTACGAGGTGCCGCAGGGCAGCCGCGCGAGCAAGGGCCGGCCGATCGTCAACATGTTCCCGCTCGAGGAGGGCGAGAAGATCACCGCGGTGGTGCCGGTGAAGGAATTCGACGACGGCCATTTCGTCTTCATGGCCACCGCCCAGGGCACGGTGAAGAAGACGCCGCTGTCGGATTTCTCACGCCCGCGCCCTTCGGGCATCATTGCGGTTGGGCTGGATGCGGGCGACTACCTGGTGGGCGCGGCGCTGACCGACGGCAGCTACGACGTCATGCTGTTCTCGTCGGAAGGCAAGGCGGTGCGCTTCGCCGAGGACGAGGTGCGCCCCATGGGGCGGCAGGCCACCGGCGTGCGCGGCATGCGCCTGCCGGAGGATGCCAGCCAGCGCGTGGTCTGCATGCTGGTCGCGAAGGACGCATCGCAGGCGGTGCTGACCGCGACCGAGAACGGCTTCGGCAAGCGCACGCCGATCGGTGAGTACACGCGGCACGGCCGCGGCGGCCTCGGCATGATCGCGATCCAGGTGAGCGATCGCAACGGCGTCCTGGTCGGCGCGGTGCTGGTGGAAGAAAGCGACGAGGTGATGCTGATCTCGACCGGCGGCGTGCTGATCCGCACGCGCGTGGCGCAGATCCGCGAGCAGGGCCGCTCGACGCAGGGCGTGACCCTGATCGCCCTCGGCGAGGGCGAAAAGCTGGCCGGGCTCGAGCGCATCGTCGAGCGGGACGAGGACGATGGCAACGGCAACGGGACCGACAGCGGCAACGGTCATGGCGGCGGCAACGGCGAGCACAAGGGCAACGGCGGGGGCGGCAACGGCGGCGAGTCCCTGGCTGAGCCGGTGGACGGCGAGCCGCCGCAAGTGCATTAGCCGGCGCAAACCGCGTTCTGCGTCAATGCGGCGGCGGGCACCGGTTTGTATAGTCTGCCGAGCTCTCGCCGGGGCGCATGCGCGAAGCTGTGACGACGACTGACGTGCGCCCTGCGGCAGGGCATTGACCAGGGGGCCGAAAGATGACGCGGATCGTGAATTTCAGCGCCGGTCCGGCGCTGCTGCCGGAGGAAGTGCTGGCGCGCGCCGGCGACGAAATGCTCGACTGGCACGGCTCGGGCATGTGCGTCATGGAGATGAGCCATCGCGGCAAGGAGTTCATCTCGATCGCCGCGGAGGCGGAAAAAGACCTGCGCGAGCTGCTCGCCATCCCGGCGAACTACAAGGTGCTGTTCCTGCAGGGCGGGGCGACGCTGCAGTTCGCCCAGGTGCCGATGAACCTGCTCGCGGGGCGGGGCAAGGCGGAC